>NZ_JAPDPE010000027.1 GCF_026283955.1 Dyella silvatica
GCATGAGTTTCAGTCACGCCCAATCGTTGATGACACCTTGTCGTTATTGCCTCTGGATGAACCTTTCACTTCCTTCGCCATTCCGCGTACAACGCACCCCCAGGTCTCTATCATCATCCCCATCCACGGCAAGCAGGCCTATACCTTGGCCTGCCTACGATCGATCGCGCTTCATGCCACGAAGACAACTTTCGAAGTACTGGTGGTCGACGATGCCTCACCGGACGACAGCGCGTCGGTATTGAGCCAAATCGACGGCCTGCAGCTGCTGAGCAATTCGCAGAACCTCGGTTTTATCGGCAGCTGCAATGCTGGGGCCGCCGCAGCTCACGGCGAGTTCTTGCTTTTTCTCAATAACGACACTCAAGTCACAGCTGACTGGCTGGATGCGTTGCTGCGCTGTTTTGCCGATCGCGCCGACTGCGGCATTGCAGGTAGCCGGCTGGTCTATCCCGATGGTCGCTTACAGGAAGCAGGTGGTTTGGTTTTTGCCGATGGTAGTTGCTGGAACATAGGCCGTTTCGAGCCCCGCGATGCGCCTGCCTTTCGCTATCGCCGAGAAACTGACTACGTCTCGGGCGCCTCGCTAATGATTCGTCGCGAAGTGTTTCAGCGCATGGGCGGCTTCGATACGCGATACATGCCTGCCTACTACGAAGACACCGATCTTGCCTTTGCCGTACAACAGGCTGGCTTAAAGGTGTACTACGAGCCCGCAAGTACAGTGATTCATTGTGAAGGCATCAGTGCAGGCACTGACCTCGACCAGGGCATGAAACGCTACCAGCGCATCAATCAAATCAAGTTCACAACAAAATGGGCGACTGAACTAGAAACACAACCACCTGCAGGCACGCCACTACATCAAGCCATACGCTCCCGCACGCGCGGTCGCAGTTTGGTCGTGGATGCCATCGCACCGGAACCGACTCGCGACTCGGGCTCATTGAGATTAAGCGCGATACTTCGTTTGCTCAATGAGCAGGGCTGGAGCGTCTGCTTTCTGCCTGACGATGGCCGTGCCAGTTCAGATGAGATCACCGCACTCGGCGCTCAAGGCGTCGAGGTATTGTGCCGGCCATGGGTTTCTGAGCTCCCGCAATGGTTACGCAAGCACGGCCCTGAGTTGCATGCAGCGATTCTTTGCCGACATACCGTTGCTGGTCAGTACGCCGACCTCGTGCGAAAGTACGCGCCTGAGGCAAAGTTGTTATTTGATACAGTGGACCTACACTTTTTACGTGAACAGCGTGCAGCCGATTTAAGCGGCAATGCCTCGTTAGCTCGTCAAGCGCAAATCTCGCGACAAAGCGAACTTGCGTTGATCCAACGGTCTGATGCCACCTTTGTAGTCAGCCCGCACGAACAAACGTTGCTTGCGCAAATGCTGCCACAGGCACGCGTCGAGTTGCTATCTAATATTCACGAAGTTCATGGTTGCCGACACCCCCATGCTAAACGTAAGGACCTGGTCTTCATCGGCGGTTATGGCCACCCGCCTAATAGTGATGCCCTTGGCTGGATCGTCAGCGAAATCCTGCCATGCCTGCGCGAAGCGCTACCTGATATCCGTTTGCACGTACTGGGTGATGTGCCTAGCACCATACGCCGCGAGCTTGCCACTCCAGGGTTGGAATTGCACGGGCGAGTGGCCGACCTAACGCCTTGGCTGGATAACTGCCTCGCCACGCTGGCCCCCCTGCGTTTTGGCGCTGGGGTAAAGGGTAAGATCAACATGTCGATGAGCTATGGTGTGCCAGTAGTCGCTACTCCGATTGCGGTAGAGGGTATGCAGCTGACCGATGGTGACAACGTATTAGTTGCAGCGGATGCTGCAGGCTTCGTGACCGCCATTACACATTTACAGCGCGATGGGTCTCTATGGAATCTACTCTCCCGACAGAGCCTAAATAACGTACGCCTACACTTCTCTGCCGAAGCCGCCGCCGCCACTTTACGACGCGTGCTGAATTGACCTCGATCGCACCAGCATCGACATCAACTATGCAACGCTCTTGCTGATGATTGCCATGTCCGTACGCGACTACGCCAAGCGCTGTCTATTCCAATTACTACGCGTCAGCTTCAGACTTACCCCGATGCCGATTGCCATGCGCGATCGTCTGCGTCAGCGATTCATAGATCATCATGCCAGCCTGCTGCCCAGGAGGCCCCGCGGTCAAATGATCGAAAATAATGCAGGTGGCAACACCGGCCTGCATCGTCCGCTGCAACATGTCGCCAATCGCGCCGTCGGCTATGTGCCTTATCGAGCTGGTTCTGTACAGACACCTTTACCGGTCACGCTGGTCGCGTTCTATCTACCGCAATTCCACCCAATCCCTGAAAATGATATTTGGTGGGGTCCTGGCTTTACTGAGTGGCGCAACGTGACTCGCGCCCTGCCACAATTCGAAGGCCACGCACAACCGCGCCTGCCCAGCGAACTTGGCTTTTATGACCTGCGCCTCCCGCAAGCCATGCATCAACAGATGCAACTAGCGCACGAATACGGCATAGGTGCGTTTTGCAGTTATTTCTATTGGTTTGCTGGAAAAACCTTACTGGAGGCCCCGCTACAGCAGTGGCTGAATGACTCTACATTAAGCTTACCGCTGTGCCTGTGTTGGGCTAATGAGAACTGGTCACGTCGCTGGGATGGCCGTGCCGATGACATTCTGATCGGTCAACAGCACAGTCCGGCGGATGATCTGGCGTTTATTGCATACGTATCGCGTTATCTGCGTGATCCGCGCTATTTGCGTGTGAATGGGAAGCCTCTGCTGCTGATCTATCGTCCTGGTTTACTGCCAGATCCGAAGGGCACTGCTGCACGCTGGCGAGAATGGTGTCTGGCGAACAACATAGGCGAAATTCATCTCGCCTATGTACAGAGCTTCGACCGCGTCGATCCGCGCACCATCGGATTTGATGCGGCAGTAGAGTTTCCACCGAACAACACTACGCTCACACCGATTACGGCACGGCAGCATCTGATTAATCCAGTTTTCCAAGGGGATGTGTACGACTGGCGAGACCTGGCTCACCAAGCCACAACGAAAAGCGATCCACCCTATCCGTTGTTTCCCGGTATCAATCCCGGCTGGGACAACGAACCGCGACGTAGTGGTGCGGGCCGAGTATTCCTCCACGCCTCACCGCGCGGCTATCGAGACTGGCTACGTCATGCTATCGACGTAGCGCTCAGGCGCGTACCGGCATCGCCGCTAGTTTTCATTAATGCTTGGAACGAATGGGCTGAGGGCGCAGTACTCGAGCCTGATACGCGACTCGGCCATGCTTGGCTGGAAGCTACTCGCAACGCCCTGCGCGACACGACTGAGGCCACTCCATTGCACGACCAACGTCCCTGCGCCGTCGTGCATATTTGGTACCTAGATGTTCTAGATGAAATCATCGATGCATTGAGGGCGACTCAACTCGACTGGCGCATCGTCATCACCACCGCCCACGAGCAAGAGCAAGCGATACGTGAACGCATAGCCACACTCGGTGTCGAAGCTGAGATTGCAGCCTTCGAAAATCGCGGTCGCGATATCCTACCGTTTCTGCATGTTGCCAACCGCCTGCTCGACGAAGGCGTTGAAGTCGTATTGAAACTACATAGCAAACGCACCACCCATCGCCAAGACGGTGCGGCATGGCGGCAAGAGCTCCTCGAGAAGCTGCTGTCAGCCGGACGAGCTCAGCACATTTTAAGCGCGCTTCGTACTGATCCATCCCTTGGCCTGATTGCCGCTGAAGGGCATCTACAACCACTTCAATGCTACTGGGGCGCCAATGAAGCCAACGTTGCTTACCTGTGCCGCCGCATCGGCATCACCAGCCCTGTGACCGAAACCGACCAGTTCATTGCTGGCAGTATGTTTTGGATACGATTAGCGGCTTTACGCCCCCTGCTTGATACGCACCTAGGTGTATGGGAATTCGAAGACGAGACTGGTCAGATCGATGGAACTCTTGCCCATGCGGTCGAACGCGTAATCGGTTTGGCCTCCACCAATGCCGGCTTCAGTACAAAAGACGCTGCCACTGTGTGCGGTCTATCAATCAATGAAGTTACACGCCCCTACCCTTATGCTCGCCGTAGCAGCTAGCGGACACCCCAATCAATATCGCGGCTGCTGATGCCAGCGCCAGGCATCTTCAATCATTGTTCTGATATTTGTAACCGCTGGCCTCCACCCCAGCAGCTCACGTGCCTTGGCACTGGAAGCGACCAAAGATGCGGGATCACCCGGTCGCCGGGCACTGAGTTTGAAGGCGATCTCGGCGCCGGTCACCTGCCGCGCCGCCGCAATGACTTCCAATACTGTGAACCCCTGTTCACCACCTAGATTGATAAAGTGCGCCCCCTCGTGATCTATCAGAAACTGGATCGCCCGCATGTGCGCCGAAGCTAAATCGTTGACGTGAATATAGTCGCGTATACAGGTGCCATCGCGCGTGGCGTAATCATCACCAAACACTTTCAAGCTATCACCCAAGCCCAGGGCTGCGCGCAAGACATTCGGAATCAGATGAGTCTCCGGCTCATGGGATTCACCTATTTCTCCTGAGGGGTCAGCGCCCGCTGCGTTGAAGTAGCGCAAGATAACCGAGCGTAAGCCATATGCCGCAGCCGCATCGGACAATATACGCTCAGCCATCAGTTTGCTGGCCCCGTAGGGATTAATTGGATGGGTCGGGTGACTCTCGTCGATTACATCGACAACGGGGTTGCCGAACACCGCAGCCGTTGACGAGAAGACTAATTTTCCGACGCCCGCCACACGCATTGCCTGGAGCAAGTTCAATGTACCGACCACGTTGTTCTGGTAGTAAAGATACGGCTCTGTCACTGACACCCCAGCCAAGGACAGCGCACAGAAATGCATCACCGCATCGAAACGATAGGTGCCGAATAAAGTCTGCAGCGCCGCCGGATCGAGTAGATCCCCTTGAACCAATGCCGTCGCACCTACCGCCTCGCGGTGCCCTGTCGACAGATTGTCAAATACCACCACATCGTGCCCATGCGCCGCCAGGTGCCGCACCATATGCGAGCCGATATAGCCAGCCCCGCCACAAACCAGAATTTTCATGCGGACTCCTTCAGCATAGGGGGCAAATCATAGTCAACAATGCCATTCGTGCCCGGATGGAGCATCAGTTAGAATAGGCTTTTGCATCATTATCCCTTGTGCGCCGATTGGCGCCCGGCTGAAGGAACCGCAGATGAAGATTCTGGTTGGCTATAAGCGTGTTGTAGATTACAACGTCCGCATTCAGGTCAAGCCCGATGGCACGGGCGTGGTCACCGATGGCGTGAAGCTCTCCGCCAATCCCTTTGACGACATTGCACTTGAAGAAGCTCTGCGTCTTCGCGAAAAGGGCGTAGCCGAAGAAGTCATTGTGGTCGGCATCGGCCCTGCCGATCTGACCGCGCATCTTCGCAATGGCCTGGCAATGGGCGCGAATCGCGCCATTCACGTCGTCGCCGCTGAAGCAGTGCAGCCACTCACCGCGGCCCGCATCTTGCTCAAGCTGGTTGAGAAAGAGCAGCCGGGCCTGGTCATTGTCGGCAAGCAGGCCATTGATGACGATGCCAACCAGACCGGTCAAATGCTGGCTGCGCTGTGGGATCGGCCGCAAGCCACCTTCGCAAGCAAAGTCGAGATAGCCGACGGCATAGCCAAAGTGACTCGCGAAGTTGATGCCGGCCTTGAAGTGATCGAAGCCGAACTGCCCGCCGTCATCACCACGGACCTGCGCCTCAATGAGCCCCGCTTCATCAAGCTGCCCGACATTATGAAGGCCAAGGCCAAACCGATCGATACCATCGAATTGGCAACGCTCAACGTCGAGTCCAACAATCATCTCCAGACCACCCACTATGCAGCGCCGCCCAAGCGCAGCAAGGGCATCATGGTCAAGGATGCGGCTGAGTTGGTCGCCGCGCTGAAGCAGAAGGGGCTGCTTTAAGCAGCTGCCCAGGAGACAGACATGAGCAAGATTCTGGTTATCGCCGAACACCTCAACGGCAAACTCAATCCCTCCACCGCCCGCGCCATCAGTGCCGCTCTCGCGGTAAAGCCGGAAACCATCGATGTTTTGGTGCTGGCCGACAACACCGATGCCATTGCCGCCGAAGCGGCGAAAATCAACGGCGTCAGCACTGTACTTACCATTGCTCGCACCGAGAACGCCCACCCATTGGCCGCCGTGCTGGCGCCACAAATTGCCAAGGCTGCCATCGGTTATAGCCACGTGTTCGCGCCATCCACCACATTTGGCAAGGATGTGGCGCCGCGAGTCGCCGCCCTGCTGGGCGTGGCGCAAGTCAGCGATGTCATGAGCGTAGAGTCCAGTCATACGTTCAAGCGCCCCATCTATGCCGGTAATGCCATCATCACCGTCGAGGCCGACACGAACCACACCGTAGTCGCCACCATCCGTACCGCCTCATGGCCGGCAGCCACGAATGGCGCGGGCAACGCGCCCGTGCAAGCGCTCTCACTGGATGTCGCACTGCCCTCTCACACTCGTTTCGTCGAATTGCAGCAAGGCAAGAGCGACCGCCCCGACCTGCAAAGCGCCGGCAAAGTCGTGTCTGGCGGCCGCGGCGTGGGCTCAAAAGAAAATTTCGAGATCATTTATAAATTTGCAGACAAGATCGGCGCTGCCGTAGGTGCCTCCCGCGCCGCGGTTGATGCGGGTTATGTGCCTAACGAGCTCCAGGTCGGACAAACCGGCAAGATCATTGCGCCGGAGTTGTACATGGCTATTGGCATATCGGGCGCCATCCAGCACCTCACCGGTATCAAAGATGCCGGCACCATTGTCGCCATTAACAAGGATGCCGAAGCACCGATCTTTGAGATTGCTGATATTGGTCTGGTTGGAGATCTTTTTAAGCTGATCCCAGAGCTTGAGCAGGCGTTAACATAGCGTCAACTTGCCCCTTGCTGAAAAAAGCACTGCATCTTATGCAAATTAGCGGGGGGGGGTAGTCCACAATATATGAGTACAAGTCGGTCGCGAATTTGCACTCTTCGCGACCGATTCTTTATGCATGGCACCGAGTTCGCTAAGGCAAACGATCAAACCCGGCTAGCATAGACAATAAATCTTTGCGATAAAGAGAATCGCAACCGCGTGTCCACTCGATCGGTAGTTATTGCATATCCGATGCCTATGGAGTGGAAGGTGATTTCGCACACTCAACACCATTGACAACTCGAGTCACAAAGCGCCATCCATCGATGGTGGATTCCAATCTTTCATAGAACGCATCATCCTTCTGCGAATGCGTATCGCGGTATAACGCAATCATCATTGGACAATTGATTCGGGATTATGGTCCCAAGCTTGTTGCTATAACACTAACCCGATGAGCTAAGCGCATGGCTGCTCCCCTTCAAGGATTTCATCGAGCCGGGGCGGATGTACGGAACACTTTCATAGAACGCCCCGAAGGCAGCAGGCTAGATCATGATATTCCTCATGACTGCCTTCCGATGCTGATACGCATCAGAGATCACATTCAAATGATGAGTCTAATACACAGCATCGATTCTACGCAGCATAGATCTAACTCGTGTTCAACGATGCGATTCTTTACCATTCAATGGTAGAAAGATGAATACCCCACTTAATCCGCATAGAACAATAAGAAGTATCTCACTACCCCAATATCTATTGGGCTCCATAACTAAAATAGAAAATATCAAGCTTTTACCAAGAGCATTACCATGCTGAAAAGCACCCGCGCTCGACCCATCAAGCCATGCCGTTACCGCCTGACCAGGCGGACTATCCACACCCTGCAGGACAATTACCAATTTCTTATGAAGAAGATCGCTTTTCTTCAAGCCATCAAAACAAAATCTATGATATGCATTATTAGCAACCAAACCGGCACTTGATAGCACCACCTTGTCAACATTGTTGATCCTCAGGGTCAGGGAAAATACGCCAGTATTTACCCTGTCATAGTAATTCGCCAATAAGACATCAGCGCATACCCCACCGTCATACGGGCTTGAACTAATAGCATCACTTACTAAGCCATCATCAATAGACTGCTCTAGCTTAAAACCACTCACTAACTCACCAGCAGGCTCACTAGCCGCCGCATGCTCGGGAAAAGATAGGAGGGTACGACTATCCTTCTTTGAAAGCGTCTGCCACAACGTCATATAGCAGAGCAAAGTAAAGATAAACAACCATAAACCCAATACCCCCCATTTCCGCAAGAAACTCATGACGATGCCCCATTATAAAATGGTATAACCTGACAAATAAAAGCCAGAAGCTCTGAGCAGGCCAATATAACAACCGAAATGTTAATAAGCATTGACGGCACACGCATTTTAATGAGTGCAATCGAAGCAGAAAGAAGCACCAAGGGAATGACCGGATATAGATACCTACCTTGCGTTGCGCGAACCTCTCCAAGAATGATATAGGTGTGATAAACATGGATCAAAAGAATGGATCCGAATACCATAAATATTATAAATCCATAAATAAATAACTTATCTCGCCCATCATTTATTAAAAGGACAAGGGGGAGTGACATAAAACCAAGAAAAATAGACGCCGACACAATGGCCGTAGTTAATATCCCACCTGCATTTAAATTGAAAAATAAAACAACTACAGACGTCGATAGAATAATAGTCAGCAAAAGCAGTAAGCGCTTACACAAAGAGACAATAGCCCAACTGCCAAGCCACGCCATTAAGTTGATTTTCTCCAAATTAATATCATCAAGCCTAAAGGCCTTTAAATAAAGATCGAACATCTTCCAAATACAAATACACGATGCAATCAAGACCACCAATGAAAATGCCACCAATGGAAATCCCGCCAGTGTATACATATGCATCGTAAAATGACGTGGCGCGGCATCTCCTTCCATTAGCAAGCTGCCGGAACCCGGAGTAACATCTAAAAACATGCCATAGAACCTACTGCTAAAATCATCAAATACATTATTCAAGTGGATATAATCTGCAAGACTTTTATTAAGTGGAATCGGTAGCACCGCTCTGTCCGTTTCTGATGTGTACAAAAATTTGCCGAATATCACAGCATTACGAATCATCCACATAAGCGGCACGAAAAAAGCCGTCATCGATATGCCCACAGCATGTTTCAGCCAGACTCTCTTAGGCAATGATAATTCAAGTAGAAGTATGGCAACCATTGGCACTGATAATGCCAGCGGCGTCATCACCTTCACCCCCGCAGCAAGTGAAAGCCATAATGCACACCAATAAGCGCACCTAATTTCACGATCCATGATATAGCGCGTAAAGTAATTTATAGCTATCGCGCAGAATAGAAACAAGGTTACATCGTGACTTGTCCCTGATGACAAGTTAGTCACCATCGGAATGAAACCAATTGAGGCGGCAACGGCAGCTGCCTTTGTTGCATCCAAGCCAATAACACTAAGAGTATTGAATAGAACCAATAATAATAGCGCGCCAGAAAGAGCTGAAATAATACGCGGGATACGCCATAAAATATCATTATCATTAGTAACTAGTTCACCGATCTTCAATGGCCATGAAGCTATCACATAATATATTGGTGGATGCTGAGAAATCCAATTCCTAGCTGGCTTCGCATTATTACTTTTCTCTAAGTAACCCATGACATCTTGTCCGATAACGCCACCCCTGCCCAAGACAGGAACTCCCTTTCCGTCTGCCAAATCCCTAGCATATGAATAATGACCAATTTCATCAGGCACTGCCCATAGAGGCGTTACATAAAAGGCTAGAAATAAAGATTTCACTAGAAAAATAAGTGATAAAAAGAGCATTGGAACCGGATAATTTCTAATATATTTTTCATTTATCATACATATCCAATTAAAGTTCATGTGCGGATCAAAACCAACTTATCAAAGTTGTGATGTATTAATGACAAATCTCACACATCTTTTATCAACGTGGCCTCAAAGATAGCACCATCGGATCGAACTTTTACCCCTTCTAAAATTACCTGTCGAAGTCACTCTCTGAAGAAAGGCTCTCGTACAATGCCGTCCCTCAATGAGGAGCGGATCCGACAATCTGCCCGCACTCAAAATTGCATATTTGGGCAAAGGCCTCACTCTCATATGAGATCTTTAATCGCCGATTTTTGACATGGATGATTGGCCAACTCCAAATCATGTCTGATGTGAGATAAATTGCTCTATTACATAGCGAGCAAGAAGCCCCTCAAGATCATACGATCCGGTCAACGAGGTACGCCAGTAAGACCCCTTGCTTCATCACAAATCAAATACAAACCTCAACCTTACGAATGCTACGTATGCGCCTCCATTTTTAACGCAAGATGGAGAACTGTACATTTCGAGGCCTCCAAGCATTACGCGACCGTGTATAGCTCATCATGGGCTGCCCAGATGCTGCTAGTGCCGCGATGCAAAATCATATCGGAGTCAAAGTCGTCCTCAACCTTTATCTAGACACACCTCATACGATATGAGCCCCGACAATTTTCGATAGCAGATCTCACCTACCGCGACTGTGATAGCATGCAGCTATTAAAGATGGAGCCTAAGAATGGAACGGCGACAGAAATTAATCACCGGACTCAATTTCAAGTCTGATGTAATAGCTGAGATCGGAGCTCTATGCAGCCCCCTTGTAACCAAGGCTGAGGCGGATGTACGTTTCATTGATTATGCGAGCGCCGAAGTGCTTAGAAAGCATTATTCAGGCAATCCCGGCGTTGACCCCGACCGCATTGTGGAAACAGATGCTATCTGGGGAGAGCAAACACTTTTTGATGCTCTTGGGCAGCGGGTCGATTTTATTCTTGCATCCCACGTCATTGAGCATGTTCCAGATCTTGTGACTTGGCTGAATGAGCTTCACTCGGCATTAAATGATGATGGGCAGGTAAGACTTGCAATTCCTGATAAGCGATTCACTTTTGATTTTTTACGTCGCGAATCTGAATTAAGTGACGTACTAGCCGCCTATATTGCATCTGCTCGTATACCCCAGCCTCAAGCTATTCTTGATTATTTATTGAATGCGACCCATGTTGATCATATAGCTGCATGGCGCGGCGAGGTGAGTAAATCAACACTTCAACGCCCGGATTCGTTTGCATCTGCTATGCAGAAGGCTGGCGAGGCGATTAAGGATGGAACCTATCATGATGCGCACTGCTGGGTATTCACTCCGGAGTCATTTGCAACTTTGCTTGAGCAGCTATCCATGCATGGTCTAATTAAATTTTCTTGTGATAATTTTTACGACACTGAACCAGATAATATTGAATTCTTTGTTTCACTACGTACGTCCAATGATGTCAGTGAAATGGCTGAAAGCTGGAGGCAGATGGCAAAAAGTGTTCGCCATAGCAGCCCATCCTCCATTGCCTCTCTTGAACGTGAGTTAATGAGCGCCATTGCGGACGCGAAGAAAAACGATCCTCGACCTGGTCCGGAGGAAGATTCACTAGATGAGCATCAAAATTTCTCTCTAATAGAAGCTGAATTACAGAGAACCCGTGAATCACTTGAGCGCGCTGTTAGAGAAATCCGCTTACTAAAGAAATCGAACTCATGGCGGCTAACACAACCATTACGTTCAATGGCCGGCGTGTTTCGTCAGTTAAAGAATAATTGACTTTAACACCTTACCGGAAGCGATAAGACAGCTTCCCGCCTTCGTCTGTTTTCAAAGCAAGTTGATCGCCAACGTGTAATGTCCTAGACGGGGTACTACAGGCTCGGGAGATATCGCCCTCAGCAGCTCGGCGTTATGTAACGGTCGACCGCTCAGGAGTGGGCCAGGGTGTCACTGTAGCGAGCTCCGCAGCACCCACCCTGTGTAGAGTCAGTGATAATTTGCATTATTCGTTTATCGTCGCTAGGGACGTTCTATACATATAGTTGACCGATCGCCTGCCGTGCCCTGCAAGCGGAATCACTATGCTAGGTAGCCGCTAGAGGAGGACGCTCTGAGCTCTGGCTTATAGCCATTACACCGGACAGTAAACAACGGCGGAAAGCGACAATTCGTGCGACAGCGCGCGGCCAATTGCAGGAAAGCTCCCCACCAGTGCGATCATTGGTCGTCGAACGCTCGCTCGCCTAGCTCGGGGAAGTGCTGGCCGCTGTGGAAAAATGGGAAACATAAGCTCAAGCCAGCTTGACCTTGCTCGCCTCGCTGTTTAGAAAATCTTGCGCGGGCTCCAAGCCCCTTGTCGAAACAGCAGCAGATCAATATTCAACGCCATTACACGTGCAGTAGAAAAACTGCGAGCCTAGCGGAAACACAACTCAAGTGAACGTTTTTCCGCATCGTGTTTGGAACGCCGGAATCTAAGATTAATTCACGCAGAGAAGAAGCGCCTGATCGCACGTAATGGTGCTGTCAGCTTCCACGATGAAGAGTGCTTAATCAAATCCAACTCCGAATTTAATTTATCTAAACGTGAAGACATGATCTTTAAAGACGAGCTGTCTGCACCGGACTCGAATGTACACGCCCTCTCACTTTCGTCACCAGAGTTGGCAAGAGCCTTCTCGTCGTCAACTAAATTGCCATCAACAGCGTCAATCATCGACTGCCACGAACTTATAACTTTATTGACGTCAGACACATACTTCATGCTTACGATGAATTCAATCTCATAATGCTCTGTATCAGAGAATCTTTCACATGCCAAGCTGTTTAGACCCAACTTAGTCATTTCAATGAACAACATCGCAAACGATCTAGGTGTAAAAACCCAACAATGAACATCGTGATAATTTTTATTTGTGACAGCATCTGTCGCAACATTTATCGCGTCATGCAAAGAAAAATCACGAGATAACTTGTCCGGGTCAATCAAGCCATCCCAGGAAGAAATATTATCAACGGTAACCTTATTAATCATGAAATCGATAATAGCGTGCGGCTGCGGAATTCGTGCACGCATAAAATTAGCAGCCACTACTTCGCTTAACTTTGTCTCTTGACGAAGATAATCAAATGTAAATCTCTTATCAGGAACAACAAGCCTGATCTGCCCATTATTATTCAGAATCGACTGAAGTTCTTGAAGCCATGAAATGAGGTCAGGAACATGCTCTACCACATGGGAGGCGATAACATAGTCAACCTTTCGCTCTGAACCAATGGCCTCAGCTAAAGTCTTCTCACCCCAAATTGCGTCAACATGAACAATGTTTTCAACATCTACATGCGAGTCTTCCGCATACCTCTTCTTCAAGGTGTCAGTATCCGCATAATCGACATATATGACTTCGCCATCTCCACGAGAGACTATTGGGCTACAAAGTGCGCCAATTTCCACACCAAGCAAGCTCCTGACATCAAGACCCGCTAGTATCTTGTCCCTGCGCGACATAACTATTCTCATTTAAATTAATTTAAATTCTATCGATTACCACACAAGAAACTATCCCAAGTAGATCAGTCTTCTCCTCTGACATCACCGAATAAGACGTGCTTGATCTGCTCTAATTGACCCGCCCAACTGTATTGCAGTGAAACATCCCGCCGAGCCTTTACAACCATGTCGCGATATCTACCATCGCTTAATGAAGTAATAGCATCACCTAAACGTGCCGCCCATTCTGTACTTCGCGCTAGATATCCATTTGACTCGTTAGCGATAGCATTAGCATATGTGTACGTAGGCGTTGCAATAGTAAGTGAACCAACCACTGCAGATTCAAAATATTTAAGCTCAGACTTGCAATTAGTGAAACCGTTATCAAGCAAGGGAACAATGTTAATTTCTACCAATGACATGATTCGTTGCAAATTAATAAAATCGTGCAACGGAAGCGAAGTAACGCGGTCTGAAAATTCTGCCAGACCACCTCTTAGTTCCAAAAAACCGACAACTAGAAGGCGTACCTCAGGGAACTTTTTCATCACACTAGCTATCGCTTCAGATGCGATAGCGAAATCATGGTTATGTGTGGGTGTCCCACTAAAGTAACCGATATGAATTTCATTATTTCTGGCAAAATTGCTTGCCTCTTTTTGATGAAAAATAGCGT
Organism: Dyella silvatica; assembly: GCF_026283955.1. Classification (GTDB taxonomy): domain Bacteria; phylum Pseudomonadota; class Gammaproteobacteria; order Xanthomonadales; family Rhodanobacteraceae; genus Dyella_C; species Dyella_C silvatica. The sequence continues at coordinate 14,060 of NZ_JAPDPE010000027.1, forward strand.
CCGATATTTCAAATTGCTCTTTATTAATAAAATTTGGGATAACATCGGCTTGCAATCCCGAAAATTCAGTTATGCGATCCCCAAGAAATTTATTGGTCGTGATTGCGCCATCGCATAATTTCAACGTCGCGCCAATTCTACTTATATAAGCGAACCAATGATCCCACACCCCTGGATGATTTAAATCCTGATCCAATGTTTTCAATACGAGATGCACATAGTCGGTATTAAATACCAAATCGTCCACATCAAATAGTACGCGCTTTCCTTGGGCTCGAGCACGCGTAATCATTTCATTGAGATGATCATCGTAACGCGTTCGGCAAATAACAATTACATCCGCATTGTCAACAATCTTGCGATAATGTTCTGCATCAGCATTGCAAAAATATGCGGCACCAATCTGGTCACCCAGATTGCTAAGTACCTGGATCATGTTGTAAACACGATAACGAAATGTGCTCGTATCCGGCTTCTCATAGAAGTACGCAACATGACGCTTACCAGCGCATAAGTCGCGGAATCGTGCCTGGAAGCTACTAGTCCAAGGGTCGCTGTACTTACGTGTAGATTCGTGGATATAAAACATAATTTTTAACCCAAAAAGTCAACTGCCGCCGCCAGACTCTCGCTCCATGAGCGGGCCATTCGATTCTCTGCGTAACGTTTTGTTCGCAACCCAGCATCTGAAACTCTGGCAACACCCATTTGAAGCCCCTCTACAAGTTCGTTTACGTCAAGATCTGAAAGCAGAATATTCTCTGAGTACATTGACAAATCTTGTTTTAGACCAAACTTGTTAGTCAGGACTATCGCACCTGAGGCAGCTAAATCGAGCGGCGGATAACTTGGATGTGGGGTTGCCATCAGACAGAAACCCAAATCTATATCACGTATAAATTTCCCGTATTCACTCCATTCCATAGTAGGAATTATTTCCGGCTCCAACGTCCCTGCCAAGATCACTTTTGGGACATCCTTACCCACTAGGATAATCTCCCACTCGTCCGGATTTATTATATTTTTCGCAACAGCCTTATCGAGAACTTCAATCCCTCGATAGAACAAATTCCTATAATTGTTTGGCCTCGCATAGAAGAAGAGCCGATACTTCGGCCTTTCAGCATAGCCAGCGTTCTTGAAGTAAATTGAAGAAGGAAATGCCGGCTCAAACCAACGCGCATTCTTCTCTAAATGAGTCAGGCCTGTTGCCACCAGGTGATCGAATAGCAGTTCGGTATTAATCATGAAGCGAATATCTTTTCGCATCATGACCTCATTACAACGAAGCCATTCGTCCCCATGAGGATAAAACATGCGCTCATCCTCCTGGAGTAAATAATCAACTTTGTGCGGAGAAATACTTCCCAAAACAGATAGAGTTGTCCACCATGATGTCGTGAGAAATCTGTCCCCATCACAAATATCAAGCTGTGCGCTTTGGTCATTTACATCGACGAATGCAAACTCCACATTGCCCTTGAACTGAATGCCGCCGCACTCAAGCACTTGCGAGAATCCATTCGCAGCGGCTGCTTGTGTCCGCGTGACAATGCGTAGAACTGCGCCACGCTTATTTGCCAGCACAGCGGCCATTAATATCGCAGTGCCGACGCCACCAAATAGGCTCCCCTCGTTAATACTATCAGTAACTAAGTTAAGGCGAATTTTGGGCCCTGGGGCGGTATATACAGGCAACGGGCGAATCGCCGGAAAGCGGCTATCAATTAGATCGCTCGTGAACTTTGCGCCTCCATCGCCAGCACCAATGTATTGCTGTACCCGGGCAGGGAGCCAATTAACTTCAGTCGCAGACTTGAGAGGTTTGGCCCGAACCAGAACTTCGACGCCACGGACAATTAAAGCCCTTATGCCGTGCTCGCGCCTGTACCAACGAATTTTTTCAATTAGCCGCATATCTTTGCCTGAGTTATTTTATTCAAACTAATTTCTTTCATAAGCTAACAGCTCATTAGCTTCCTCTGGGACTAATTATGAATTTTCACAATTGTTCGTCCGATTCATTACCTGACCCAGATTTATTTTCTAAATGAGAGGCTTCCAAATCGTTAATTTTTGCTTTCGATTCAGCTAAAGCAGCATCCTTCTCCACTACAGCCTGCTCTAGTTCAGATATGCGTTGACCGAATTTTCCAACCTCTTTCTTCCACCACTCGATGTCAGCTCTATAACTGATGCCGGTTCCAAGAGTTGAAAAAAGGCTATTTATCAAAGCACCCCGGCCGTTTTCTGCATCTATCGCCAGTGCCTGAACTGACTCAGGGGCCTCCTTACCCACGATGAGTACGCCTAGGCCATGTGAATGAACGAACTCAAAGGAAGGGTATACCTTCGATATCTCGGACCAGAACTCCCAGACACCAAAATTTCGTTCTCTTACATTTGTATCGTGGAACAGAACAATTCCCCGAACAGACATTTTAGATAACCATGTCTCGAAATCGTGCCTAACTGCTTCGTATGTATGCAAGCCATCAATATGAAGAAGATCAATTGATCCGTCTGCGAAATATTCGACTGCGTCATCAAACGTGGTTCGCATCAAGCTGGAGAAGCTGGAATAATGCAAATCGTGGTATCGACTAAGTGTCGTATAAACCTCTTCACCGTACTCTTCGCTGTGAACATCCCCTTTCCAGGTATCCACTGCAAATGACTTTGCCTCTACTCGATTCTCGAGAAGCGCCTGGCAAAATGCAAAATATGATGCCCCGTGGTGTGTTCCTAGTTCTACAAAAACCCTGGGCCTAAGCGCTTCAATGAGCCATGCCGCAAATGGAATATGCCCGGTCCAGGCGCTTATCGGAAGATTCCGCGGTTGTATAAACGCACTACTATTTAAGCTAAAGCTGGTCATGGGCTTGGTCTTCAGTCGCTTTGAATTAAAGGGTCTTGTTCACAGCTTTTTATGAAGTCATCGATTCTCGGACTACAAAGCAAATCCTCATACGCTTTAATTTTGTCCAAAGGCCAGTCCCACCATTTAATTCTGGTCATGCAATCAATTTGCTCAGCTGTGAATCGAGATCTGACGTATACCGCTGGGTTGCCTGCCACCACGTGATAGGGAGGAACATCTTTTGAGACTACGGCTCTGGCCCCAATAATCACGCCATCTCCTACGGTGACCCCAGATAAGATAGTTGCGCCATGCCCAATCCAAACATCATTCCCAATTCGGGTCGGACCTTTTGACTTAGGATGCCCGTCAAGTCCCGCCAAAGGACTACCTAATGCAATCCGAAGCGGAAATGTCGTAACCCAATTGGCATTGTGCTCACCACCGCCAAATATGTAGACATCGTCGGCAATGGAGCAGAATGCGCCTATCTCAATACGTTCATCATCTGACCATAGCCTAAATATCGGGCTTCCATAACTAAAACGGCCTACTTTAACGCGGAGATCTTGGGGTACCAGCGGCGGAATGTTACTCACGGCGTTCATCTACGCTAGGGACAACATGCATCTTCACATCGTCGAATGGAATTCCGACTAACCCATATCGCAACTTCGTAGAAGATACGCGGATGAGTACAGCGTCATGAAGCCAATGATGTTGGATGTTGTCCCAAGGATCACCTTCAGCAACGGAGACTGTCATTGAGTACTCACCATCAGGTAAAAGCGGCAAGGTAAATTTGAACGAAGCTTCTAGAATGTCGCCAGCCTGCGTACTCAGCGCAGGTTGAACATGCGTATACGTATGCTCTCCAAACAGCGACTGCCCCAGGCGATCTTTGACGAAGAAGCCAAGGATTGGACTTGAAACAGCTTGCAATGTTTTTGCAACTATCGTCAGCCGTACCTTTTCGCCGCCTGCAAATACCGTGACAGGCTCTCCCTTAAGGTCAGAAAGCGTGACTGACTCGATGTAAGCAGAATCAGATTTCCAACCGTCCGAGTGAGCAATATTGTCAAAAAGCACGACCTTGACATCTTTGTCCACCCTCGATGCCTCAGCCTCGGTCGACATTGCTTCGACTTGACTATCCTCACCAAGCCGCCTCTGCTTAAGAGCTCTGATCTTTACCGTATCGCCGTAAATTTCCTGGGCACAATACTCAAGATAGGCGTTGGCCACTTCTTGAGCGGAACCCTTCATTCTAGAAACGCCATGGTCAAGCCAGATAGCTGATTGGCAGAAATTTATCACCGCACTAGAGTCATGACTGACAAATAGAAGCGTGCCGCGCTCTCGAAATGACCTAAGAAAGCGCATACATTTTTGGACAAAAACAGCGTCCCCTACCGCCAAAGCTTCATCAATCACTAAGATATCAGCGTTTACGTGGGCAATAACCGCGAATGCCAGCCGCACATACATTCCGCTTGAGTAAACCTTGACAGGTTGATTGATAAAGTCGCCAATATCGGCGAATGCAATTATATCCTCGTAACATGAGTCAATTTCCTCCCGGCTAAGCCCGAGAATCGTTGCACTCATGTAGACGTTTTCGCGCCCAGTGAACTCAGGATTAAATCCGGCGCCTAGCTCAAGCAAGGCGGCAATTCTTCCATTAACTTCAACACTGCCAGCAGTGGGTGAAAGCGTTCCGCATATAAGCTGCAGTAAGGTAGATTTACCCGAACCATTTCGGCCTACAATTCCAACAGCCTCACCTCGCTTTATTTCAAATGACACTCCCTTTAGTGCCCAGAACTCGTGATGGTACTGTTTAACCGCTTGCCCAAAAAACTTCTGTACCCGCGGATACAACGATTGTTTTAGTCGATCCGCTGGCTTCTCGTAAACATGATAAACCTTGGATACATCGCGCACACAGATGACCACATCTGAATTCAGAGAAGCAGCTGATTCAGCGGACTGAGTATCTGACGTGAAAACTTTAATTTCAGAGGACATCGGCAAAACCTTTACGCATTTTCTGAAACACGACGAAACCCATCCACGCGATTATCAAGCCCAAAGCCATCGCGACACACCATTGTTCCATATCGGGAATTTGCCCGTAAATTAAAGCCTTCCTGCCTTCTTCGATAATGAACGTCAAGGGGCTTAGTTTCATCCAAATTTGGAAATTAGGCGGTAAGCTAGAAAGCGGATAAACAATGGGAGATATAAAGAATAGAATGCTGGTAAATGTTGTAGTTACTTGGCTGATGTCTCTAACGTAAACACCTAGCGCAGCGAGAGCAAATGAAAAACCCATAATTGTAAATATCAGCGGCACTAATATCACTGGGAAGAATATTGCCGTCCATGGAACGCTGTGCCCAAGAGCAAGCTGCACAATTAGAAGCACCACAATGCTGACCGTCGCGTGGAAAAGTGCTGAGCCCAGTACAATCCACGGAAGCGCCTCCAACGGAAATATCACTTTTTTCACATAACTGGTGTTCGAAAGTATTAGTACTGGCGCGCGATTAATGCATTCAGCAAAAACAGTGTGAATAATCAAGCCAACAAAAAGTACAATCGCAAAATCTGCTTTACTTTCACTACTACCAGCCGCCCCACCCCAACGAGCTTTAAATACCACTGAAAACACAAACGTGTATATGACAAGCATTAATAGTGGATTTAAGAAAGACCATATCAAACCAGCCATCGACCCTCGGTAGCGCCCGATAACTTCCCGTTTAGCCATCTGCTGAATAAGCCGAAAGTTCTTGACTAAGCTTGATATCAAGCTAAGAATCGATGTTGAGTAAGCTTGACTAGGATTCATTAAGTTTCTCAGGAAAATTTCGATTTAAATGATTCATTGAAGCAATCGGCACAACGCACAATGCCAATTACCGGATATCGCAGGCCATTGGTCAACGAGATACTCTTGCGCTGAAGCTCGTCAGTTTTCGAAGCCAAGCGCTTGTTTATTGACCAAAAATTATTAGCCACTAGCCAAATATCCTTGACCAAAATCAACTCAATGCATATTTCAGCTCGCGCTCCAAATCAGCAATGTCTTCAACTCCAACTGATAACCGAATTAAGCCATCACTAATCCCAAGGCGCTTGCGATTAATCAGTGGCACAGACGCATGCGTCATTAGAGCAGGATGCTCTATTAAGCTTTCGACACCACCAAGTGACTCAGCTAGTGCAAAAAGTTCGCAACGCTCTAGCATCCGCTTGGCTTTGCGAAGGCCACCTTTAACCACAATGCTGATAATCCCGCCGTACCCTGCCATCTGCCGCTTTGCTAATGCATGCTGTGGATGACTTTTCAATCCAGGGTAGATAACTCGTTCAATAGCATTATTTTTTTCCAGCCACTGCGCTAAATGAAGAGCGCCAGCGCAATGTGCTTTCATGCGTAGATGCAGCGTCTTCAAACCTCGCATAGCAAGAAACGCATCAAAGGGCCCCGACACGGCTCCCACCGAATTTTGTAGAAATCCCATTTGCGCAGAGAGTGCCGCGTTCTTAGCCACTACGATGCCACCGACCATATCGGAATGACCATTGAGATATTTAGTGGCTGAATGCAGTACAAGATCGGCACCATGCTCTAGAGGACGCTGGATCATGGGCGAACAAAAAGTGTTATCGACGACGAGAATGATTCCATTTCGTTTAGCAAACGCTGCAATTTTTGCTAGATCAACTAATTTGAGCATCGGATTAGTAGGGGTCTCCGCCCAGATCATCCGTGTGTTTGGTTTTATTGCAGCCCTGAGAGCAGCGGTATCATTGAGATCTACAAAGGTGAAATCCAGCCCAGCTGAGCGACGTCGCACCTTCTCAAATAGACGGTAACTGCCACCATAGAGGTCGTCCATGGCGATGACGTGGCTTCCCGAATCGAGTAGATCCAGCACGGTAGCCGCCGCTGCCAGCCCCGAACTGAAAGCAAAACCTGCATCCCCGCCCTCAAGTTCAGCTACACAACGCTCATAGGCCATCCGCGTCGGGTTCTGTGTTCGGGAATATTCATACCCTTTATGCACACCGGGGCTTTGTTGCACATAGGTCGAAGTCGCATAGATTGGCGTCATGATCGCGCCAGTTGATTCGTCAGGCCGCTGTCCTGCATGGATAGCCAATGTCCCAAGGCCAAACCTGGGCTTGCTCACTGCGATCTTCATACGAAACCTTCACAGCTCGTTCCCGAGGCTGCCTCAATGATGTAAAGGTGGTCATATTAGCTTGCTGGAGTTGCTCATGACCTCTCCAAGTTGGGGCAATGTTCAGAGAAGCCCGAATCTGGAGCCCAGCGATCCCTATCCAAGCTGAAGGGGCAACTTTCATCAGCTTGGTGCCGGCACAAAGAACAGGCATTATTGCGGCACTTCACTCTGTGCGGGACGTAAATTTGGACCCGTGCACTCCCTGAAATCGGAACACGGATGAACTTGATGAGCAATATCAATCGGGCGCAGACTCTTTTTGTCACTGGCGGCGCAGGCTTCATCGGCGCCAATTTCGTATTGCAGGCAATAGCCGACGGGCTACGCGTCATCAATCTGGACAAACTGACTTACGCCGGCAACCTGGGCACGTTGGAAAGCTTGCGAAGCAACAGTCGACATGTCTTTGTTCACGGGGACATCGGCGATCGGGCTCTGGTCACCGCCCTACTGAATGAGCATCGTCCCGACGCCATCATCAACTTTGCAGCAGAGTCCCACGTCGATCGCTCAATCGATGGGCCGGCAGCCTTTGTTGAAACCAACGTTGTTGGCACTCTGGGTCTACTCGAATCTGTCCGCGACTACTGGCGCAGCCTTCAAGATGACGGCAGGGCAGCATTTCGCTTTCTGCATGTATCGACCGATGAGGTTTACGGATCCCTCGGCGCAGAGGGTAAATTTACCGAACAAACGCCTTACGCTCCCAACTCACCCTATTCCGCATCCAAAGCCGCATCGGACCACTTGGTTCGTGCATTTCATCACACTTATGGCCTCCCGACGCTAACCACAAATTGCTCGAACAACTATGGCCCTTATCAGTTTCCAGAAAAACTGATACCGCTGGTCATCCAGAAAGCGTTAGCTGGCGAAGCACTACCCGTCTATGGCGATGGCCGCAACATTCGCGACTGGCTGTATGTTGGCGACCATTGCACAGCAATCCGTCGGGTTCTTGAGGCTGGCCGTACGGGTGAAACATATAACATTGGTGGCAATGCGGAGCGCGAAAACATTCTGGTGGTAAGAACCATATGCGCTTTGCTGGACGAGCGACGTCCTCTTGCGCATCTTGGAAAACGTGAATCACTAATCACTTACGTCAAAGATCGCCCCGGGCATGATCGCCGCTACGCTATCGACTCAAGCAAGCTACAGAACGAGCTTGGCTGGCAGCCTTCACAGACGTTTGAAAGCGGTATTGAACACACTATTGACTGGTATCTGGCCAATCAACCTTGGTCGGACCGCGTGCTTGATGGGAGTTATCGCATGGAGCGCCTGGGCTCATGAACTCGCATAAGGGCATCATTCTCGCAGGCGGTTCCGGTACTCGGCTTTATCCGATTACGCAGGCAGTAAGCAAACAGCTGCTGCCCGTGTATGACAAGCCGATGGTCTACTACCCGTTAGCTACTCTCATGTTGGCTGGTATCCGGCAGATCTTGATGATCAATACTCCTCATGAGCAGTCATTATTTCAACGACTGCTCGGTGATGGTTCGCAATGGGGTATCGACATTACCTATGCTGTTCAGCCCTCACCGGATGGCTTAGCACAGGCTTTTATTATCGGTCGTGATTTCGTCGGCCAGGATCCCAGCTGCCTGGTTCTCGGTGACAATATCTTCTACGGGGTGGGACTGACCGAGCGCTTCAAGAGAGCAGCCGCACGCACGCACGGCGCCACTGTATTTGGGTATTGGGTGAGGGATCCAGAACGCTATGGCGTAGCTGAGTTTGATGCTAACGGCCGAGTCATCGGCTTGGAGGAAAAGCCCGCTCAACCCAAATCCCACTACGCCGTAACGGGTCTTTACTTTTACGACGGTCGCGCCTGCGACTATGCAGCAGAGCTAAGGCCATCGCCACGTGGCGAACTGGAAATTACAGACTTAAATCGCCGCTACCTGGACGACAACTCCCTGCATCTGGAGCAACTCGGGCGAGGCTACGCATGGTTGGACACCGGCACGCATGAATCACTCATGGAGGCGGGCAACTACATTCAAACCATCGAACATCGACAGGGCTTGAAGATTTGCTGCCCGGAAGAAATCGCTTATCTAAGCGGGTGGATTGATGCCGAACAACTGCTGCGATTGGCTGCACCGCTCGCCAAAACTGGCTATGGGCAATATTTGCGCAATTTGACTGAACAGGGTTACGTACGATGAAAGTCATCGAGACATCGCTTCCCGGAGCCTTGATTTTGGAGCCGCAGGTCTTTGGTGACGCCCGAGGCTTTTTTTACGAGAGCTACAGCAAAGCTAAATTCCTCGAAGCCGGCATTACCGCAGAGTTTGTGCAATCCAACGTGTCTCGCTCGGCCAAGGGTGTATTGCGGGGCCTGCACTACCAGTGGCCGAACCCACAAGGCAAGTTGGTCAGTGTGCTTGAGGGTGAGGTCTTCGACGTAGCCGTAGATGTCCGCCGCGGCTCACCGCATTTCGGCAAGTGGGCAGGTGTCATGCTCAGTGCCGAGAACAAACGGCACTTCTGGGTACCGGAGGGTTTTGCACATGGTTTCTGTGTGCTTTCCGACTTTGCCACCTTTACTTATCAATGCACGGCGCTTTACGACCGTGAGGCGGATGCCGGTGTACGCTGGAACGATGCCGCCATTGGTATTGACTGGCCACTGAGTCACCCCCTGCTTTCAGACAAAGACGAGAAGGCTCCTCTGTTGAAAGATGTGCCCGAACTCCGTTTGCCGGAACTACGTCGTTGAATATTCTTCTGCTAGGCGCGAACGGCCAGCTGGGTCGCACCTTCCTCAAGCATGGTGGCTTGGCTAAACGCGGCACGTTGATCGCAGCCAGCCGTGATGGAAAACTTATCGACGGCGGTACTGGCGAGATAGGCGACCTCGCCCTATTGGACAGCCTTGTCGCCCTGCTCGATCGCACACAACCTGACGTCATCGTCAACGCAGCGGCTTATACCGCAGTCGATCGCGCAGAACAGGAAGAAGATCTGGCAACTCGCGTCAACGGCCTTGCTGTGGGCGTGCTTGGCGAATGGGCATCCAAGCACGGCGCGCTCGTACTGCACTACTCCACCGACTATGTGTTCGATGGTCGAAATCCCCAGCCCTATGCAGTGGATTCGGCAACAGATCCACTTGGCGCCTATGGCCGCAGCAAACTCGTCGGAGAACAAGCGCTGCGAGCCAGCCATGCCGACCACCTGATCTTCCGTACAGCCTGGGTCTATGCCGCCCATGGACAGAACTTTCTTCGCACCATGCTGCGCCTGGGCAGCGAACGCGAAGAGCTGCGCGTGGTCGCGGATCAGCACGGAGCCCCCACGTCGACTAACTTGATCGAACGTGCGAGCTTGGCTGCGCTTGATCGCTGGATCGGCTCATCTCAGGAGCAACGACGTCACTTGATCGGCACTCATCACCTGGTCGCCAGCGGCACGACCACCTGGCATGGCTTTGCCGCCAAGATTTTCGATCAGGCCGCCGAGCATCAGCTCATGGCGCGCAAACCCCGGGTCGCCGCCATTACTACCGCCGACTTTCCCACTCCAGCCAAACGTCCAGCCTATTCAGTGCTGGATAATTCCGGCTTTCAACAACACTTCGAATTCACACTCCCCGATTGGCGTGAGGGCCTAGGCGAAGTGATTGATGAACTCACCACTACGGCGAATTGAACGGCCATGTTGATCCCACTGATTCTAAGCGGCGGTAGCGGCACTCGACTCTGGCCAGTATCACGTAAGAATCTGCCCAAGCAGTTCTTATCCCTCACTGGTGAGGGGACCCTGTTCCAGCAGACGATTACCCGTACTCGCAAGCTGCCCCATGTAGCTGCGCCCATTATTGTCGCCAGTGAAGATCATCGCTTCCTCGCTGCCGAGCAATTGCTCGAATTGGACATTCAAGACGCCACCATCGTCCTGGAGCCCATCGCAAGAAATACCGCACCGGCGATTGCACTCGGTGCCATGCATGCACTTGAGCGCGATCCCAATGCACTTTTGCTGGTCCTGCCGGCAGATCACCTGATCGGTGACACACAGAGTTTTACCGATGCGGTACAACGCGCGCTCCCTGCCGCCCATCAGGGCTGGCTGGTCACGTTTGGGATTCGTCCAGATCGCCCTGAAACAGGCTTTGGTTACATTCGCCGCGCGGAAGCGATTGGAAGTGATGCCTTTCATGTCGGACAGTTCGTCGAAAAACCTGATCTGGTTACTGCCGAGTCATATCTTGCTGACCGCAGTTACGACTGGAACTCGGGGATGTTCTTGTTTAAGGCTTCGCGCTACCTCGACGAACTGGCCGAACACGCGCCAGAAATGTATGACACAGTGCGCATCGCACACGCGTCGGCAAAGATTGACCTCGACTTTGTGCGTGTCGATCAAGCGACCTTCGCCAAGGTGCCGGATAACTCCATCGACTATGCCGTCATGGAGAAAACAACACGCGCGGCTGTCGTACCGGTGAGCTGCGAATGGAGCGATATCGGATCGTGGTCCGCACTTTGGCTAGCAGGTATGCGCGATGCGGAAGGAAACCTGCGCGAAGGCGACACGATTGCCGTTAGTACCCACAACTCCTTACTGCGCTCACATGATCGCCACCTCTTGGCTACGGTTGGGGTCGATGACTTGATCGTGGTGACTACGCCAGATGCCACGCTGATCGCACACCGTGATGCCGCACAAGATGTGAAGCGGGTGGTCGACGAATTGAAAGCTTCCGGCCGCAGCGAGCACTCGCTGCATCGCGTCGTGCGCCGGCCATGGGGCAGCTACGACTCGCTTGAGTCGGCCGACCGCTTCCAGGTCAAACGTATCGTGGTGAAGCCCGGCGCGGCACTGAGCCTGCAGAAGCATCATCACCGTGCCGAGCACTGGATCGTGGTTTCCGGCACGGCCGAGGTCACCTGCGACGAGAACGTATTTCTGCTTGGCGAAAATCAAAGCACCTACATTCCGTTAGGCAGCGTGCATCGATTGCGCAATCCGGGCAAGGTGCCGCTGGAGATCATCGAGGTGCAGTCAGGCAGTTATCTTGGCGAGGATGACATTGTCCGGCTCGAGGATGTCTACGGTCGCTCTTGAGCTAACGCGTCGCTCGCAACAAAAGCGCACCTAGGTGCGCTTTTTGTTTGTGGAAGGGAAATGAAGTTCTTTCCCACAACACGGCTAACCCATTGATCCAAATGCGACCAGACAGTACGACAGAACGGTAAAGTTGTTACTTGGCGATAGACATTAGGCTTTCCCGGTCAAGGAATTGAGCCCTTACCTGGTCTCACTCGAGTTACCGGCCGACAGCATGAATGAGATGCACAGCGCCGTCTCGATCACTCAGAACAACGAGGTCAGCAGCTCATTGCCGGTGGCACGCAGCATGCACCCGTGAAAGGCGACATCGGCGACGGTCCAGGCATCGAAGTCCTCGGCCGCGACCATCGCCTGGTAAGCGGCTTCCGGTGCCGTCAGTTGCTCTGGGCCGCACTGGCGTGCGGCATCGCAGCGGCAGCCGATTCAACGATTTCGTGCATTTCCACCAGTCTGTCGATAAAACTGTCGGTGGGCGTGGGGGTGCGGCGCCAAGCCAGCACATCGGCGTCTAGCTGATCTCCGTGGATCTCCTCGCACGGCAGGCTCTTGCCCGTCTCGAGTTCGCTGCTCACAATCGACCGGCACAGCCCCTGAATCACCTGATGATGCAGCTTACGCGCGGCTTCGAGTTTCGCCGTTCGCTATCGCCTCTCAGGGCGGGGATTCGGGCACCGTCACAGGCCATTTGTCGTATAAATAACCCGTAGCTTTCTTTGTAATAGGTTGAATCAGAAGCCTCATCTGTTCTTTTGGCCAGCGTGCTTCGGGCTAGTGCGCAAGCCCGTTGGCGATATCATCGCCTGGAAGCACAGCGCCATAAGAAAGAGATAGAGTCAGCGGCCAGGGGATGACGATGTCCAGTACCCGCCGGTGATTGAAAATTCGAACAGTCGGTTCACTGAGGAGAACGCCTTGCCCACGCTATGGCGACGATCGGTATATCGCATTCATTTTTATTCGACCTTGCTGGCCCTCGGGGCGTCAGGCGCATGTGCGTCGACATTGGCCGTGGCCGGCACCATTTCAACGCTCGATAAGGAGACCAGGATGACTACGAGCGAGCATTCGGCAAGTCAGGGGCAGTCCACGCTTACCAGCAAAGACGCCTTGTCGCGCCTGCTGGAATTGATCCGTGGCATCCAAAGCGTCAATGACGTGACGCCCGAGTACATGGGCAAGGTGATGGGTACGAAAATCACCGTCGTCGATCCGGACAAGTATGGATTTGGACAATCGTTCTCCAAGGATTGGGCCGGTGGCATCCAGCGCTCGAAGCTTGTTTCCGGGGAAACGCAGCTCGACTTCAGCTTCACCAGCAAGCCAGGCGAGCAACCCTCGGCCGCCGAAGTCTGCGATCCGGATTTCGGTAAGTTCACCGCCGAACTCGAAGCCATGGGGTTGGCCCGCCAGTCGCATTATGGCGAACACGGACGCTGGCTTTATGACTACTTCGATGGGCGCAAGATGCATGTCGAAGTGCATGCCATGGAGGTGTCGCCGCAAGTGCAAGGCGACAACGGGGCGGCCGCCAAGGCCTGCGTAAAAATGGTGATTGTGAGCTAACCGAAGGGAGTCCGCAGATGCCGCTTACCCCAGAAGCCAAGGCCGTCGTCGACGCCTTTGGCACGCAGACCGGTGTCACGGCACCGCAGCTCGCTAATTTGCGGGCCACCCTGAACGGGTCGCCTGCACTGATCGACGAGATCAACACCGCCGTCAAAGACGGCCACCTCAAGCACATCGTGCCCTTGACCAATCCGCATGCGGGCGGCGAGTACGACCCAGTGACGCAATCGATGCGTTTACCGTTGAAGATGCTAAACAGCCCTGCCAGTGGCAGCTATAACACCGGCGAGGCGACGTTTATATTAGGCCATGAGTTGCAGCATGGCTTGAATCGAACGACGACAGGACGGGCGGTCACCGACTTCGGCAACGAACTGATCGCTATCGCCAGGTCACCGCAACACGATCACGACTACACGGTCCCGATCGGCAAATTCATCGCCAACTATCGCCGGGACGAAGCCGGTGCCGAAATTTCCGGTTGGAATGCCGTAGTGGGCGCGGTGAGCCAGGAGGCCGCCGCACATGGAAAAGCCGCGACGATCGAAGACGTCTACAAGAAAAATCCGGGCCATATGAGTAATTTTGTCGATGTGGACAACAGCAGCTTTCCGCCCAAATACACATTGAAACCCAATCTGGAGGTCAAACCGGACCTTTCGATGGAAGCCTCGGCGAAGAATCTCGAGGGCATGGGAAAGAATTATTTCGACAAGCCGCGTGGCGCACCCACCGGCCTGGGGCCTTCGGGCAATTCGGATTACCCCAACTACTACGGAGCCGTGGCGATCGGCAAGGCGGTTAAGTTCGAGCGGTTCTACAATCCGGCGACACCTGGCAAGACAGCGCCAGAATTCAGCATAAATATGGCCTCCCTGCATCTTTCCGCCAGGCAAGTGGCGGAAAACGGGCTGAATTTGGGCGCGAGCAAAGATGTCATGCCGTATCTGGACAAAAGCACGACGCCAGCGACGCCAGCGAATTTTCGCGATAGTTCGGTAACGCATACCTATTCCCCCATCACGCCGCTGGTGCCGCATACCCCCAGCCTCGATCAATCGACGCATCCCGATAACGCGCTTTATCGGCAAACGCTCGATGCGGTGCACAAAGTCGACGCACAGCATCACCGTACGCCGGATCAAAGCAGCGATAACCTCGCTGCCGCGCTGGTGGTGGCCGCGCGTCGTGATGGGCTCAGTCAGGTCAACCATGTGGTACTGAGCGACGACAAGTCGCAAGCGTTCGCAGTGCAGGGCGACCTGAATTCGCCATTCAAGCAGATGGCGCAAGTGCAAACCGCGCAAGCGGTCCAGGCGTCAGTGGCTCAAAGCAGTCAGGCCTGGCAGCAGGCGACGCAGGAAAAACCGCAGGCAGCACAGGCAATGCCGTTGCAACAGGATCCGTCACAGGCCCAGCCCGCACCGACAGTTCGCTAGCGCGAGCGCCCTCGAAGAGCCTTTCGTTTCATCATCGTGCTCGGCATCCCAGGCGGATGCCGAGCACGATGTGTCTGTCAAACGGCCGGTCGTCCGTCGTCGCCCAGTACGACGCAACTGTGTAAGCAGACGCAGGCGCTTTCCAAGATCGTCCATGCTTATCACCAGAACGTTCTTTAAGCGTCGCAGCCAAGTGCTCCACGAAGCCCGGGGGGTTCCCTTGAAGCACTAGCCACCGCGATCCAAACCTCAAACCTGTAAGCCAGCCTTCTTCAGGCCGGAAAGCATCGCCTTACAGTCGACGGTTAGCTCCGCTTGTCTCAAGCGTTGACCTGCCATCCGTGGGAGTTAATCGTCAAGGCGGACCTTTCTCATCCTTTGACCGCACGCGACATCCATCTCTTTGACTACCTCCCAACACACCGATCCGCTCGACGATCACAGCAGGCAAGCCTGGGAAAGAACTTTATTACCGCTCGACATGGTTGACTAAACAGATCGAACGTCTACTCCACCGTCACCGACTTGGCCAGATTGCGCGGCTGGTCTACGTCGGTACCGCGTAGCACGGCTACGTGATAGGCGAGCAATTGCAGCGGCACGGTGAATACCGCTGGAGCGATAAAATCGCCACCACCGTCGATGCGCAGGATGGAACCATGCGCAATATTGTCCTCAAGGCAGGCTGTGCCATCGGCAAACACCAGCAGCTCCCCACCTCGCGCGCGAACTTCCTGCAGGTTGGATTTGAGCTTGTCCAGCAAGGGCCCATTCGGTGCCACCGCGATCACGGGCATGTCCTCATCGACCAAGGCCAGTGGGCCATGTTTCAGCTCGCCGGCAGGATAAGCTTCGGCGTGGATGTATGAAATTTCCTTGAGCTTGAGCGAGCCTTCCAGCGCTACCGGATACTGCGCCCCACGGCCAAGAAAAAGCGCATGCTGGCGATGCATTCTCGATCGCGCGCGGCAAATGCTGCAGCTGGGCACAGAGATCGCTATAACGAGCATCGTCCAGGCCACGTTGACGCGCCAATTGAAGGGTTAGCAATGCCAGCGCGGTGAGTTGGGTGGTAAAAGCCTTGGTCGATGCCACGCCAATTTCGGGGCCTGCGCGCGTCATCAATTTGAGGTCTGCCTCACGTACCGCTGAAGATTCAGGCACGTTGCAGATCGCCAGCGTGCCAAGGTAGCCGCGGCGGCGTGATTCGCGCATGGCCGCCAAGGTGTCGGCGGTTTCACCGGATTGCGAGATGGCAATGAACAAGGTGTCGTCCGGCACCACCGCTTCGCGATAACGATATTCACTGGCGACTTCCACGCTCACCGGCAGGCGCGCGTATTCTTCTATCCAGTATTTTGCGACCAAGCCTGCGTGATAGCTGGTGCCGCAGGCAATGATGTGCAAGCCGCGCACACGCTTTAGCAAGGCCTCGCCATCGACACCGAAGATATTCGGCAATACGCCCTGCGGGCCGATACGCGCTTCCAGCGTATCCGCCACGGCGCGTGGTTGCTCGAAGATTTCTTTCTGCATGTAATGGCGGTATTCGCCACGTTCTACGGCATCGGCAGACAGCTCACTTTCATGCACGGTGCGATCCACCGGTTGGCCATCGAGGCCGAAGACCTGCATCGAGTCGCGCGTGATATCCGCCACATCATCCTCGTCGAGATAGACGATTTTGTTGGTGATCTTTATCAACGCTTGTGCATCGGAGCCGAGGAAATGCTCGCCGATGCCAACGCCGATCAGCAGCGGGGCGCCGCGGCGTGCGCCGACCACCCGACCTGGTTCATCGCGGCTGATCACAGCAATGGCGTAAGCGCCTTCTAACGCACGTACTGTATTTAATACGGCTTCACGCAAGCCGTGGCCTTTACCGATCTGCTCTTCGATCAAGGCAGCCATCACTTCGGTATCGGTCTCTGAAGTGAATACGTGGCCGCGAGCCTGCAATTCGCTGCGCAGGCTCGCGTAGTTTTCGATGATGCCGTTGTGTACCAGGGCTACGCGGCCGGCGATATGAGGATGGGCATTCGCTTCGCTGGGCGCGCCATGAGTGGCCCAACGCGTATGTGCGATGCCGGTGCCGCCGGGAAACGGTTCAGCCAGATACAGCGACTCCATCTCACGGACTTTGCCTTTGGCACGTACCCGGCGGATCTCGCCCGCTTCCAATACCGCCAGACCGGCTGAGTCGTAGCCTCGATATTCAAGAGCTTTGAGACCGGCGATCAACAAAGGCGCTACATCACGTTGGGCGGCGGCAGCAACAATTCCACACATGGGCAGTTTCTCTTGATGATGACGGAGCTACGCGCCCCATAACGAAGCCGCCACTTTCGTGGCGGTCCATTTCAATAGACTTTCGTGCGCTAGCCCTATCGCCAGATATGCGCGATGATCGACGTATCGGCGCTTAGTGCACCTTGCGGCGTAGATAGTTCAGCAGGTCAATGCGGGTGATAAGGCCGAGGAATTGCTCGCCATCGACCACAATGGCTACGTGCCCTTGTTCGAACACCGGCAACAGCGACTCGATCGGCGATCGCATATCGAGCATTTGCAGATTGCTGATCATCGCGGTGGCTACGTTGTCGCGAAAACGAGCTTCGTTGGCATGCACGTGCATCAGCACGTCCGACTCGTCCAGAATGCCTACCAGACGGCTACCGTCCATTACCGGTAACTGAGATACGTCATACAACTTCATCCGTGTATAAGCCGTCATCAGCAGCTCATTCGGGCCAATCACCACGGTGTCGCGCTGAGCAAACGGACGCAGCAGCAGATCGCGCAAATCGCCATGCTGGTCACGCTCGATAAAGCCGTTATCGAGCATCCAGTAGTCGTTATACATCTTCGACAGGTACTTGTTGCCGGTATCGCAGACCAGGGTTACCACTCGCTTGGCGCTGGTTTGTTCTCGGCAGTATTTCAATGTGGCAGCCAGCAAAGTGCCGGTGGATGAGCCGCCAAGAATGCCTTCTTTCGCCAGTAGCTCACGCGCAGCGAGAAAGCTTTCTTTATCCGAGATCGCATACGCCTTCTTCACCCGGGTGAAGTCGCTGATCGTCGGCAGAAAATCCTCGCCGATACCTTCGACCATCCAGCTGCCGGTCTTGGCCGAAAGCACACCTTCGTTGATGTACTGGGTAAGTATGGAGCCCACCGGATCAGCCAGCACAATGTCGGTATGCGGCGAGGCTTCGGCAAAATACTGTGACAAGCCGGTCATGGTGCCTGAGGAACCACAGCCGACCACAATAGCGTCGACCTTGCCGTCCATCTGCTCCAGAATTTCTGGGCCGGTGCTGGCGATGTGTGCGGCAGGGTTGTCCGGGTTGCCGAACTGGTTGATGAAGTACGCACCGGGCGTTTCACGCGCCAGCCGCTCAGCCATATCCTGGTAATACTCGGGATGGCCTTTGGCGACATCCGAACGAGTCAATACCACTTCAGCGCCCATGGCCTTGAGATTGAAGATCTTCTCGCGGCTCATTTTGTCGGGCACCACCAGAATCAACCGGTAGCCCTTTTGCTGCGCCACCAACGCAAGACCCAGGCCAGTATTACCGGCGGTGCCTTCGACCAGGGTCGCACCGGGCTTGATTTTTCCTGCGCGCTCGGCGCCCTCGATCATCGATAAGCCAATACGGTCTTTGATCGAACCGCCGGGGTTGGAACTTTCCAATTTGAGAAACAGTTCACACGACCCCGCATCCAGGCGCTGCGCACGCACCATCGGGGTATTTCCGATCAGTTCAAGGACACTTTGGTGGACCGTCATGAGAACTCCATGGCAAACAGTGACCGGCGTTCTACAGCTCATGCCGGCGGGTAGGCCCGCATGATAACCGAGGCTCTGTTGCAGGACTTCCCCGACGAAAGCATCCCTATCGCCAAAACGAAACGGCCCCGGTTGCGCTCCATGGTTAGGAGGCCCGGGGCCGATGCTCATGTGAAAACGGGCAGGTTTTCAGTTGGTACGGTGCTTACGGCCTTCCCACATCCGTTGTAATCGCTCCTTGGCGTGGAGCTTCTCCTTTTTCATGCCGACCAAGGTGACATCATCGATGGGTAGTACACCAATTTCGGCGTCGTGCACCTTACTGTCGAGCTCTTTGTGATGCTGGTATAGCCGACGAAATTCGGCGTCAGCTTTCATCAAGGCTTCGACATCATCACGCTGCTGGTTTTCGAACATGATCCGACCTCCTCGTAAATAGATGGCGAGCGCGGGATCGGTGCGCTCGCAAACGGCAGGAAGCATGCACCCGGCACTGCGCGGGTAATCAACGCCACATGCAGGCAATGCATGTTTGAGGCGTGGCTGGAGGGGTGGGATTTGGGCAGGCGCATGCTTCAGGTCAGTAACCCATGGCGCTGAGGTGCCCCATGGGACTTCGACCCTACTCCGCGTATCGAGGCCATGCAAGCGCCAGAAGCAAAAGCCGGAATCTTGCTCAAAGAATTAAAAAAGCCTGCTAAAACAGGCTTTTGCGTAACATAAAAAGCAGCCAGGGCCGGCCCTCATACGGGCCGGCATATCTGCAGCAACTCGCCCATTACCCATGGACGAGCCAGTGGTTAGTTGCCCTGAGTTTTCTTCTTTTTCTTCGGCGGTGGCGCGCTGCTGTCATCGCTGGTGCTGGTGCTGTCGCCGCCTTGCACCTGTGAGCGCAATGCCCTCGCTGCCTGCGCGGCCAGCTCGGCCTCACGCTTGGCCGCGTTCGCCACCTTGCTCTGCGCAGCGGCCAACTTACGTGCCTGATCCGCCTCGTTGCGTGCTTGATCGGCAGCTTGTGAAGCCTCCTGTCCCTGCTGTTGCAGGCGTGCGGCCTCTTCCTGCATCAGCTGGTACTGCATACGCTGGCGTTCCAACTCACGGCGGGCTGCCTCGGCATCGCGCTGGCTACCTTCAAGCACGATCTGGTCATGCTCCCGATCAAGCTGAGTCAGTTTGAGCTGGGTGACCTGGAACTGGGCCGAGGCCCGGGCCAGGTCGACCTGCCGTTCGGCCAAATACAGCGCGTGTGCCCGGTCACGGGAGCGCGCCTGAGCCAGGCGACTGATGGCGTCGCGAGCACGCGCCTGCTCGGCCTGGGCATAGGCGCCAAGGCTAGGGTCGTTGGCGAGTTGATCAAGATTTCGGCTTAAACGGCTGACATCAAGATCATCTTTGGCGGCGTGGACGGCGGCACTGGCCGCAAAGCCCAGAACCAGTCCGGCTAACGCGGTGGCAAGTCGTTTTTTCATGGCTGGCCTCCCTGCCGGGTCGGTTGCTGTTGGTCGGAATTTTGCTGGCTGGGGTCTGGCAAGGTCTGGAAACCCTGGCCTTGTTGCATCGGCGCCGACAGATCCGAAGCCGCTGGGGCAGGCATGTCCTGGGTCTGCACCGGCTGCCTGCCGGGGGTACCCGGCACCGAGCTCTGGTTGTCGTCATTGCTATGCGCCCGATCCAGCTGATCGCGCAGACGACTGTTGTCTTCGCTCTTTGCCTGCACCTGCGCGCGCGCCGCGCCCAGACGGGCCTTGGCGCGAGCCAGCTCGGCGTCGGCACGAGCCTCATCGGCCAGGTTGGCGGCGTCCTCGTATTTGCGGTTGGCCATGGCAGCCTGAGCTAGCTGAAACCGGTTCTGCGCCATGCCGAGATCCACCGGCGCGTAGTCCGCGGCGCCGGCATCACGTGCCGCGCGCAGCTGCAACTGGGCCTGATTCATGGCCCCGTCCGGCGGTGGCACGCTGGCGCAGCCGCTAAGCATGGCCAGCATCGAGGCCAGAGCCAGGGTGGAAACCGTCGATCGAACGCGGTTAGCGCGTTTCTTCAACGGGGAAAAGATGTGGATCATCACTCATTCCTCTCGGAGTGTCGCAGCGTATGGTGGGCGGGCATAATCGGCGATTGTAACGCGCACCAAAATAATTTCAGGGGGACACGAGTGGACATTGGTTATTTCCTCAAGCTTATGGTGGACAAGGGTGCGTCAGATATGTTCCTGACGACCGGCGCCCCTGTGAACATCAAGGTCGAGGGCAAGCTGTACCCGCTGGGCAATACCGG
Organism: Dyella silvatica; assembly: GCF_026283955.1. GTDB lineage: Bacteria > Pseudomonadota > Gammaproteobacteria > Xanthomonadales > Rhodanobacteraceae > Dyella_C > Dyella_C silvatica. The sequence continues at coordinate 35,339 of NZ_JAPDPE010000027.1, forward strand.
CCTGCCCAGCGGCATGGTCAAGAAAATTGCCTATTCGCTGATGGACGAGGGCCAGGTACCGCAATTCGAGCGTGATTTAGAGCTGAACATGGCATTGGCCGTGAAAGAGGCTGGCCGCTTCCGCATCAATGTCTTCAAGCAGCGCGGTGAAGTAGGCATGGTGATTCGCGCCATCAAAAGCGAAATCCCCAGCATCGATCAGCTGCAGCTCCCAGGCATCTTCCGCGACCTTATCATGGAGCCACGCGGGCTGATCCTGGTGGTAGGCGCCACCGGCTCGGGCAAGTCCACCACGCTGGCGGCGATGATCGATCACCGCAACCAGAATTCATCCGGCCACATCCTGACCATCGAGGATCCGATCGAGTACCTCCATCGGCACAAGAAGTCGATCGTCAACCAACGTGAAGTCGGCCTCGATACCCACACGTATCACGAGGCGCTGAAGAACGCGATGCGTGAAGCGCCCGACGTCATCATGATTGGCGAAATCCGCGATACCGACACCATGGAAGCGGCAATCTCTTTCTCGGAAACCGGTCACCTGTGCCTGGCTACCTTGCACTCCAACAACGCCGACCAGACCCTGGAGCGCATTCTTAACTTCTTCCCGGAGTCGGCGCACAAGAACGTGCTGATGAATCTGGCGCTCAACTTGCGCGCCGTGATCAGCCAGCGCCTGGTCAGTGGCAAGGACGGCCGCCGCATCCCCGCTGCCGAGGTGTTGCTGAATACCCCGCTGATCCGCGACATGATCCGCCGCGGCCAGATTCACGAGGTGAAGGAAGCCATGGACCGTAGCCTGCAAGAGGGCATGCAGACCTTCGATCAATCGCTATACCGCCTGTACAAGGAAGGTCGCGTCGAATTGGACGAAGCGCTTAACAAGGCCGACTCGCGCGACGGATTGGCGCTGAAGGTGCGCCTGTCTGAAGGTGGCGGCAGCGACAGCCGCGAACTGGTGGGCAATGACCCTTATGGCTTAGGGTTCTAAGGTCCGCAGCTCTACAGCCTGGCGTTCCATGCCCTTCAGCGACGCCACTTGAAACGCCCTCCCTCTAACAAAGCGAGGGCGTTTTTATAAGTACCGGCAGGCTTATGCTGGAGGAGCATCCGGCTGCATCTCTGGCGCCGCATGCTGAAAGGCTTCCAATGGCTGACAGGCCTCGTAAATGCGCCGAATGGTCGGGTATGCGTCCAGTGGAAGCTTCCAGCGCAAAGCGTTGTAAAACTGCGGCACCAGGCAGGCATCGGCCAGTCCTGGTGTATCGCCATGACAGAACCGCCCCGTCGCCGCACTACCGGCCAAGCCCGCCTCAAGGGCATGGAAGCCAACGGCTATCCAATGCCGCGACCATTCGCCACGAGCCGCCTCATCGGCACCAAGCTGCGATTCGAGGTATTGCAGCACCCGCAAATTGCCCAGCGGGTGGACGTCGCAAGCCAAGATCAACGCCAAACCCCGCACCCGCGCGCGCCCAACCGCGTCAGTAGGCAACAGTGCTGGCGTCGGCCGGGTTTCGTCCAGGTACTCCATGATCGCCATCGACTGGGTAATGGTTTGCCCAGCATCGGTGAGCGAGGGGATCAACTCCAGCGGATTGACTGCCTGGTAAGCCGCCGCGTGCTGCTCGCCGCCGTCTCGCAACAAATGCACCGGCCGTGTCTCGTAGGCTAACCCCTTGAGATTCAAAGCAATACGCACGCGATAGGCCGCACTTGAGCGCCAATAGCTATATAACGCCAGATCCGATGCCATAACTAACCCTTGTGTCATGAGGCCGGGATAGGAACCCGAATGATCCAACCAGCATAGACAGGCGGCGTGCGGTTTGCATCGCCGTCCGACGGGCGGGACAATAGTCGATTGCCGCCTTCTCTTGGCGGTCTATCTGCTATTCGTGGCCGTATGGCCCAGGGAGTGCCTTTCGTGTCCGTTATCCGCATGAACGATCTGGATCTGCGCAGCAAGCGCGTATTGATTCGCGAAGACCTGAACGTACCGATCGAGAACGGCCGAATCACCTCCACGCAACGCCTCGACGCTGCCCTGCCCACCATCAAGGCCGCACGTGACGCCGGCGCCAAAGTCATGGTGCTGTCGCATTTGGGCCGCCCCAAAGAGGGTCAGTTCGACGCCGAGTCATCGCTGGCACCGGTCGCTCATTGGCTAGGCGAAAAACTCGGCAAGCCAGTGCGCCTGGTCGCCGACTATCTTGATGGCGTCGAGGTCGCCGAAGGTGAAGTCGTCGTACTGGAAAACTGCCGCATGAATGTCGGCGAAGGCAAAGATAACGAGGTGCTGGCAAAGAAATACGCCGCCCTCTGCGATGTCTTCGTGATGGACGCCTTTGGTACCGCGCACCGCGCACAGGCATCGACCCATGGCGTGATCAAGTTCGCCCCGATCGCCGCAGCCGGCCCGCTGCTATCGGCCGAACTGGATGCGCTAGGCAAGGCATTGGAGCAACCTGCCCATCCGTTACTGGCCATCGTCGCCGGCTCCAAGGTGTCGACCAAGCTAACCCTGCTCGACAACCTCATCGGCAAGGTCGATCAGCTCATCGTCGGTGGCGGCATTGCCAACACCTTTATTGCCGCGGCCGGTCATTCCGTCGGCAATTCGCTGTACGAGCCGGACCTCATCGACGCAGCCAAGAAAGTGCTGACTGATGCCAAGCGTCGCGGCGCTGCGGTACCTATGCCGGTCGATGTCGTCGTGGCGCCGGAGTTCTCCGCCCATGCCGCCGCTACCGTCAAACCGGTGGACCAGGTCAAGGACGGTGAGCTGATCCTGGATATCGGGCCGGAAACCGCCAAGCTTTATGCAGAGCTGATCGCCAAAGCCGGCACGGTGGTGTGGAATGGTCCGGTGGGTGTGTTTGAGTTCGATGCGTTCGGCAAGGGCACCGAAGTATTGGCGCATGCCGTCGCCAACTCCAAGGCGTTCTCCATCGCCGGTGGCGGTGACACCCTCGCCGCCGTGGATAAATACGGCATTGCCGACCAGGTTTCTTATATCTCCACCGGCGGCGGTGCTTTCCTCGAATTCCTCGAAGGCAAAGAGCTGCCGGCCGTGGCCGCACTCAGGGCCCGCGCTGCGAAGTGAGCCCGGCACCGATGCTTTACCTGTTCGACCTCGACGGAACATTGATTGATTCCGAACACGGCATTCTCGCCTGTGTGAAGCATGCTCTGGTGCAGTTGCAGGCACCTGTTCCAGAGCCTTCGGTATTGCGCGGCTGGATCGGCCCACCGTTGCGAGCCAGCTTCGCACCGTTGCTGAATCACGATTCGGAGCGAATCGAGGCGGCGGTACAGCACTATCACGAACGCTTTCATACCGACGGTTGGCGTGAACACACCATTTATCCGGGTATCGAAGCGGCTGTCAGACGGCTGCATGCTGCAGGCCATCAGCTAGCTATTGTCACCAGTAAGCCGCAACGGCATGCCGCCCCGATTATTGAGGCCTTGCCATTTGGTCATCTATTCACACGCATGTATGGCCCAAGCCCGGATAGCGCACATAGCGAAAAGGCCAGCATGATCGCCGACGCATTGGCCGACTTCGGCGCGAGCCCGGCACAGACCGTCATGATTGGCGACCGCTGCTTTGATATCGAAGGCGCCGTGGCCAATAACGTCGCCGGCATTGGTGTGCTGTGGGGTTTCGGCAGCCTCGCCGAATTGCAGCAGGCCGGCGCTACATCCATCGCTGCTACGCCGGACGCATTGGCCAGCTTGTTGATGGCTGGCGATCTGTAACCACCGCCATCGATGTATTGAACAAACCGGATGCGATAGAAGCCATCGCGCCACGTACCACGCTGCATCCGGCAGCTACTTCGACAGAAAAACCCTATGAATACCCGCCCTCTCCCAGGAAGGGGAGAGGGCGTCAGTGCATTAACCGATAACGCGCTTGGCCGCGTCGATCACGTGAGCCACCGTAATACCGAAGTGCTCATATAGCTGCGGCGCTGGCGCAGAGGCGCCGAACGAGCTCATGCCGACCACCTCGCCATCCAGTCCGACATACTTGCACCAGAAGTCAACCGTCGCCGCCTCGACTGCCACGCGCGCACGGCACCAGCCGGGCAAGACGCCTTCGCGGTATTCGAGTGGCTGCGCATCAAATACTTCGGTGCACGGCATCGACACCACGCGCACCGGCACACCTTGCTGGGCTAGCGCGCGCGAGGCCTCCATCGCCAACTCCACCTCTGAGCCGGTAGCGATCAAGATCGCCTTGAACTGGGTATCCAGCGGATCGGACAGTACATAAGCACCACGTGCGATGTCGGCCACTTGCTGCTCGCTACGCTGCTGATGCTTAAGGTTCTGACGCGAGAAAACCAGGCATGCCGGAGCCCCCTTGCGCTCGATCGCCAGTTTCCACGACATCGCCGACTCCACCGCATCGCAGGGGCGCCACACCTGGTTATTCGGGATGTAACGCAGCGACGCCAGATGCTCCACCGGCTGATGGGTCGGGCCGTCTTCGCCCAAGCCAATCGAATCGTGGGTATAGACATGAATCGCATGAGCAGGAATCAAGGCGCTCATACGCACGGCATTGCGCGCGTAATCGGAGAACACCAGGAAGGTCGCATCGTACGGAATGAAACCACCATGCAAGGCCAGGCCATTGGCGATGGCGCTCATACCGAATTCGCGCACACCGTAGTGAACATAGTTGCCCTTGCCATCGCTGCTATTACCGACAGCGGCATCGAGACTGCCCTTCCACTTGGTCAGATTCGAACCGGCCAAGTCTGCCGAGCCACCGATCAGCTCCGGCAATAGCGGGCCGAATGCATCCAGTGCCATCTGGGATGCCTTACGCGAAGCAACCTCAGGGCCTTCCGCCTGCATTTTGGCGACATAAGCCTGCGACTTTTCAGCCCAATCAGCCGGTAACTGAGCTGCCAGGCGACGCTTGAATTCAGCCGCCAACTCCGGATGAGCAGAGGCATAGGCAGCAAACGCTTGGTTCCATGCCTGTTCGCGCGCGGCGCCAGCCTGCTTCGCATCCCAACCGCTGTAGATCTCGGCGGGAATTTCGAACGGCGCAAACGACCAGCCCAACTGCTCGCGCGCCGCGGCGATTTCGTCTTTGCCAAGCGGGGCACCATGGCTCTCTTCTTTGCCCTGCTTGTGCGGCGCACCGAAGCCAATAATGGTCTTGGCGCAGATCAGGGTCGGTTTATCGCCTTGCGTGGTGGCCTGAGTCAGCGCTTTCTTCACTGCCTCGGGATCATGGCCATCGACACCGCGAATCACATGCCAGCCGTAGGCTTCGAAACGGGCCGGCGTGTTGTCGGTGAACCAGCCATGCACCTCACCGTCGATCGAGATGCCGTTGTCGTCGTAAATCGCCACCAGCTTGCCCAGCTGCCAGGTGCCGGCCAGCGAAGCGACTTCATGCGAAATGCCTTCCATCAAGCAGCCATCGCCGAGAAAGACATAGGTGTGGTGCCCGACGATGTCATGCCCGGGACGATTGAAATGGGCGGCTAAAACCTTTTCCGCCAGAGCGAAACCCACCGCATTGGCCAAACCCTGGCCCAACGGACCGGTGGTGGTCTCCACTCCCGGAGTTTCGCTGGCTTCCGGGTGGCCGGCGGTTTTCGAATGCAGCTGACGGAAGCGCTTGAGCTGATCCATCGGCAAGTCGTAACCCGCCAAATGCAGCAAGGCATATTGCAGCATCGAGCCGTGGCCGTTGGAGAGCACGAAACGATCGCGGTTGAACCACTTTGGATTGACCGGGTTATGGCTGAGGAAATCGTTCCACAGCACTTCGGCGATATCGGCCATACCCATAGGCATGCCAGGGTGGCCCGATTTAGCCGCCTCAACGGCATCCATAGCGAGGGCGCGGACAGCGTTGGCGAGTTCGCGACGGGTGGTCTTCAAGGGGATTCTCCGGAGGGAAGGCAGCGGCGAAAAAGCGTCATTGTCGCCGATCGGCTGAAATCTGTCGCCCATATCGTTTGTTAACGCCATTAACGTCTGCTTAATTTTATAGCCATCGAATCGGAAACCCTTCAGGCACCGCCCCCTCTAATGGTCTGGCGCTGCAACCCCCTTGTAGCCCATCAACCCGCGGTCACCTCCCCAAGCAACCGCGGACTGGACCTAGAAAGATAAGAGGAGTTTCCCCATGAAGAAGACCTTGTTCGCTTTGGCGTTCGCCGCCACCAGCTTCATCGTTCTGCCTGCCTTCGCTCAGAACGCCCCCTCATCGTCCGATGGCAACTACCAGGCGGGTCAGCCGGTCGGTAGCGGAAACTGGTTTATCGATGCCAACGTCGGCCGCACCAATAGCAACGGTAATGGCGGTTTCGGCAGCAGCGCCGGTAATTTCAACCCATTGCGCGGCGATCGCGGTCGCCGCACCGGCTATGGCCTGACCGGCGGCTACCGCTGGAAAGTGGGCCAGGACGTCGGCGTGGGCCTGGAAGCGGGCTATACCGATCTAGGCAATTTTCGCGTCAAGAACGTCTTTAACTCAGGCAATGTCAACCAACGCGAAACCACCAACGCCTTGCGTGGCTGGCTGGTTGGCGCCAATGGTCGCGTCAATCTGACACCGCAGTGGTACATCGGCGCACGCGGCGGCTACTTTCACGCCAACGACAACAGCAATAACTACAACAACAGCCTGGGCCAGAATCTTGGCCTGTCCAGCGGTGGCAATTCAGGCCGCGGCGGCTGGTACGCCGGCATCGGCAGTGGCTGGGACATCAACCAGCATTTTGGTATCGGCCTGCACTACGACTACTTCCATGCCAGCACCGGCACCATCAAGAACACGGTGAGCGGCGCGGAGTCGCCAGACCTCAAGCGCTCCACCGGCATCATCTCACTGACCGGTGAGTACCGCTTCTAAGTCGTATGTTGACTTGAACGATCGACGGGCTCCTCAGGGAGCCCGTTTTTCTTAATACATTCTTAATAATGAACTTGATGGTATTGAAATCAAGAACGGCCGCCTTAATCTACTGGTCAGCACTGCCACCGAGCAGGCGCACAGCCGCGAACCAGCCGAACCCCCGGTGAAACGCGGACTGGACCTAAAAAGATTAAAGAGGAATCCCCCATGAAAAAGACACTTTTTGCTATTGCCCTCGCAACTGCCGGCTTGATGGCCATCCCCGCCGCTTTCGCCCAGGATGCAAGCCACACTGCTCAGCAAGGTTGGTATGTCGGAGCGAACGCTGGTTACGGTGAAGTAAGCAAGGGTCCCTATGACGACGGCGATTTTGCCGGTGGCATCAAGGGCGGTTACCGTTTTGCCATTAACCCGGAAACCTCGCTGGCTGCCGAAGTGGGCTACCAGTACCTGGGCCGAGTGGACATGAGCAACGCCAGCACCTACGGCAGCCTGTACCCGAGCAACGGCAAGTCCAAACTGCAAGGTGCTACGGCAGGCCTGGCGCTGCGCTACAACCTCACCCCGAGTTGGTATGGCGAACTGCGCGGCGGTGCTTTCTTCGCCAAGGGTCAGGGCCTGAGCAACGACACCATCCCCACCTTCCGTCGCTTTAACAGCACTAACTACTACGCCGGTGCTGGCGTTGGCTACAACATCACTCCGCAGTGGAGCCTGGGTCTGAACTACGACCGTTACCAGGGCAGCGGTAAGGGTGTTCAGCTGGACACCGACAACTACAGCGTCAGCGCGGAATATCGCTTCTGATCGCCAAGACCGTCACAGCGGTCAACTAAACGGGTGCTTCGGCACCCGTTTTTTTATGAAAAAGCCATTGATTTGCCATAAAAATTAACTTGCACTTAATTGTGTACTAGCAAGTATTGAATCTTTCCAGGACTGCCCTATCTCAGTGCCAGTGCTCGCCGGACCACAGAGTTCGGCAGCCTGCGGCGTCACGCCTTCCCCACCCGGCCCGACGACCGTCCTTGCCATAACAGGAGACTCTCCATGAAAAAGACACTGCTTGCCCTCGCCCTTGCTGCCGCCGCCCTGGTTACGGTCCCTGCCGCTTTTGCGCAGAACGCATCGTCAGACAATAGCGGTTGGTTCCTCAACGGTAACGTAGGCCGCACCTCGATCAACAAAGGCCCTTATGACGGCCATGACACCGGCTATGCCATCAACGGTGGTTATCGCTGGTCACTGGCCCCCAACTTCGCGCTGGGTGCCGAGGTGGGCTACAACGATCTGGGCAATATCCACGCCAAGAACATCTTCAACAGCAATAACGTGATCGATAAGGGCAAGTCGCAACTGCATGGCTGGACTGCCGGCGCCAATGCCCGCTTCGATATCGATCCGAGCTGGTACGTGAGTGCTCGTGGTGGCGTCTATAGCTGGAAAGGCCATGGCCTGAGCAACGATGCCGATCCGATCCGCAAAGGCCTGGACAACACCAGCTGGTATGCCGGCGCGGGCTTCGGCTACAACCTGACGAGCAAGATGAGCGTCGGCCTCAACTACGACTATTTCAACGCCAAGAAGCATCAGGTCGACCTGAGCACCGATATGGTTTCCGTCAGTGCCGAATATCGCTTCTGAAATCCATCGTGAGCAACAACGAGAAAGGGCGCCCTGAAGGCGCCCTTTCTGCTTTCAAACCTTTAAAGGTTCGAGCTGACGCTTAACCTTTCCACTGACCCAGCGCAGCCAGGCCATTGTCCTTGGCGCGGGCAGCGACTGTTTTCTGGGCAGCGGCGTAGTTAGCCTTCATGTCTTTGGCCCACAGCTTCAATGCAGCCTGCTGCATGGCACGACCGTAGGAGAAACTCAGCGGCCACGGGTGCGGACCCATGC
>NZ_JAPDPE010000028.1 GCF_026283955.1 Dyella silvatica
GCATGAGCCACACCGAACTCGCCAGCCAGCATTGCCAGCCACGGAAAGGCAAGGAGCACGCGCTGGACGCAACGCAGGTCACGGCGTTGTTGCAGCAGTTACCGGGGTGGCAGTTGAGCGCCGACCACAAGGCCATCGTCAAAGATTTCAAATTTGCCGACTTCCACCGCACCCTGGGCTTTATCAATGCGGTGGGGTTCATGGCCAACCATGAAGACCATCACCCCGACATCGAGGCGGGTTATGGCCATTGTCATTTGCTGTGGTCGACCCATGATGTGGGCGGCCTGTCTTTGAATGACTTCATTTGTGCCGCCCGCGTCGAGACTTTGCTCGCGCATTGAGCATGAGCCTGCGTCGTTGCTTCGCCGCGGCCGGCTTGGTGTTGGCAATGGCTGTTTTGCTAGGGGCCATTCAGTCGCTGTCGGCCTGGATGACCCGCGCCCAGCTGCAGCAAGATGCGGCGCATACGCTGGAAACCTTGCGCCGCGGCCAGCCGTTATGGCGTTGGCAGCTGCGTCAGCCGGCCGACCTGATCGCTGGCCGCGCCTTCGGCTCGGCCAGGGTGACGCAAGACGGTGATCAGCTTCGCATCACCAGCCTCGATGGCAGCCCTTATGATCTTGGCCTGCCCCTGGCGCAACCCATCGACCTGGCCCATTGGCCGCTGCTGCATCTACATATTGAAAGTAGCGCACCCGGCCAGTTGGGGCTGATATGGCAAGCGAATAATCAGAGCACCTGCCTGAACGCCGATGCGGCCAAGCTGTCCACCGGCGTCCAGAACCTCACCATCGACCTACGCCAATGGCATCCGGATGGAGCCTGCTCCTCGCCCGGCGTCACCCAGCTGTTACGGCTGCGCCCGCAGCTGCCGGCGGGATCATGGCTACGCCTTGGCATGGCCGAATTGCGCGCCGCTACCGCCCCGTCGATACCTGACGCCCATGACGTCGGCAGCAGCTTCACGCTGGCGAATGACCCGGCGGAAGCACAAGCGCAAATCGCAGCATGGGGCAAAAACAGCCACCCGCCGGCCGTTCCATGGGTCCGCCTACCCAGTGAGGCACCCGCAGAAACCCTGTTGGCGTTGCGCGATCGGCTGCGCCCCCTCTGGCCTGCAGCGCTGATACTGCCGGCCAGCGCCACACTCAGCGAAAGTGTCCGCCAGCCACTCCCTGCCTGGATCGGCTGGGCATGTTGCGGCGGCTACTTGCTGTTGCTAGGCCTTTTTGCCCTGAGAAAATCCATAACGATCAAGCGATCGCCCAGCGGCAAACCATGGCTGGACCTGGTGCTAATCCTCGCCGCCCCTTTATGGCTGATCGCCGGGCTGCAATGGGGACTACATCTTTCGGTCCCTGGCGTCATCGCCTTTGCCGCTGCGCTGGTCTATGCCCTGCACAGCGAATGGCGGCAACGGCCGTGGTCTTGGCAATGGCTGGGACGCCGCGGCAGCGACTGGCTTTGGCCACTGGCCCTGTTGCCCGTCGCGGCAGGGCTTTGCCTGGTCTTCGGCCACCATTGGGTTTGGCCAGGGCTACGCCATGTCCTGACCTACCTCGCCTGGGCCTGCCTGCAGCAATGGCTGATGCTGGTGGTAGTGCAGCGGCGGCTGCAGCAGATGCGCTTAGCGCCGATGGCTCAAATGCTGGTTATCGCCAGCCTGTTTGCCTTGCTGCACACCCCCAATGGCGCCCTGATGCAGCTATGCCTGCTGGCTGAGCTGTGGTGGGCCTGGTGCTTTTTGCGTTCGCGCTGCCTGCTTCCGATCGCACTTGCCCATGCCAGCTGCGCACTACTGGTCGAAAGCGGGCTTACTGGCAGCCTCGTTCGATCCCTAGAAATCAGTGCGCGATTTTTCCTGTAGGTAGCGCAGCCTTTTTCCTTTCACAGCAAGGACATCCAGGAAATCCTTCAAGTCGTCTGGCAGAGGCGCGGAGAAGCTATACGCGCGGCCGTCCAGCTCGAAGCTCATATGCGACGCACGCAAAAACAGCCGCTGCAGCCCCATATCGCGAAAACGCTTATTCATCTCGCGATCGCCGTATTTGGGATCGCCGGCCAGCGGATGACCGACATGCGCGGCATGTACACGAATCTGGTGGGTGCGCCCGGTACCCAGCGTCGCATGCATTAAACGGGCACTCGGATATTGCTCGGCCTCGCGGAAAAAAGTGAGCGATGGCTTGCCGTTATCGGCAACTCTTACCATCCGTTCTCCGCCCTGCATGACCGATTTCAACAGCGGCGCGTTGACGTCGAACTTGGCCTTGGACGGGTGCCCCACCATCAAGCACAGATATTGCTTGGTCACCGTACCGGCGCGAATTTCGGCTTGTAGCCCGATCAATCCAGCCCGGGTGCGAGCAAAGACCAGCACACCACTGGTATCGCGATCGAGCCGATGCACCAGCTCAAGGTGCTCGTTGGGGCGCGCGGCACGCAACAGCTCGATCGCGCCATGGCTGACCCCGCTACCGCCGTGACTGGCGATGCCGGCCGGCTTATCGATCACCAAGAAATGCTTGTCTTCAAAGATCACCGCGTCGGCTACCGAGGCCATCATGCCGCTCGGCGGCCCTTGCTCGGGCGGGCGCTCGGCTACCCGAACGGGTGGAATACGCAGCATATCGCCGGCGACCAGACGGGTATCCGGCTTGGCTCGCTTACCGTTGACCCGCACCTGACCGGTGCGAAGAATCCGGTAAATCATGCTTTTTGGCACACCTTTGAGCAGGGTCATCAACGCATTATCTATGCGTTGACCGTCCCGCTCGGGGCCAATCTCTACTTGACGCACTCCGTGAGGTGCATCGTGGGAAGTTACCGTCTGCATTGAAAAAAACCTGGCGAAATAGGATACTCGGCCGGCGCTACGCCCTGCCCGTATAAGTTCGGATGGGGCGGGATGCCCGCCCGCGACGTCGGCGAGGATAGCGCCGGAAGCCTCTGTGGCAACCGGTCGCTGCTCCCTTTCATCGTAACGGTTCGGATTGTCGTTTGTCTGGTATCAATGGGTACTGGGACGGCAGGCGCAATGCCACGAATAACCCCGACACCAGAAAACGGTGCCGTACTATGCCGCTTTACCGCAGCGGCGCAATCCTCGGCAGGCCGCCCCAATGGCGCCACCGCGGCACGCGACGCGCGGCAAGCCGAGGAAAAACTACAATGAAACGCATGTTGATCAACGCAACTCAGCGTGAAGAGTTGCGTGTGGCCATTGTCGATGGCCAAACCCTTTACGATCTCGATATTGAAATACCCTCTCGCGAACAGAAAAAAGCCAATATTTACAAAGGCCGAATCACTCGCGTCGAAGCTTCTCTCGAAGCCTGCTTCATCGATTACGGTGCTGAACGCCACGGCTTTCTCCCGCTGAAGGAAATCGCCCGCGAGTACTTCACCGCAGGCCTGGACCCCAACAAAGCCAACATCCGCGAACTGCTCAAAGAAGGGCAGGAAGTGGTCGTTCAGGTTGAGAAAGAGGAACGCGGCAACAAAGGCGCCGCGTTAACCACCTTCATCAGCCTGGCCGGTCGCTACATGGTGCTGATGCCGAACAACCCCAAAGCAGGCGGCGTCTCCCGTCGCATTGAGGGTGAAGACCGGCAGGCGCTCAAAGAAGCACTCGACCACCTGGCCGTACCCGACGATGTCGGTCTGATCGTACGCACCGCAGGCATGGGCCGCGATGCCGAAGAACTGCAATGGGACCTGGATTACCTACTGCAACTGTGGAAATCGATTTCCGCGGCGGCCGGCTCACAGAAAGCGCCGTTCCTGATTTATCAGGAGTCGAAGCTGTTCATCCGTGCCCTGCGCGACTACCTGCGCAACGATATTGGTGAAATCCTGATCGACGAGGAGTCACTGTACAACGACGCCCGTGAATTCGTTCAGCAGGTCATGCCGAACGCGCTGCGCAAGCTGAAGCTGTACAAAGACGATACTCCGCTGTTTTCGCGTTACCAAATCGAAACCCAGATCGAGAGCGCGTTTGATCGTCAGGTTCGCCTGCCCTCCGGCGGCTCGATCGTTATCGACCAAACCGAAGCGCTGACCGCGGTCGACGTCAACTCGTCGAAAGCGACCAAGGGTGGCGACATCGAAGAAACTGCCTTCAATACGAACTGTGAGGCGGCCGTCGAGCTGGCCCGCCAGTTGCGTATCCGCGATGCCGGCGGCCTGATCGTGATCGACTTCATCGACATGGACAGCCCCAAGCATCAGCGTGAAGTCGAAGAGCGCCTGAAAGACGCCCTGAAGCTGGACCGCGCCCGCGTGCAGGTTGGCCGCATCTCGCGTTTCGGCCTGTTGGAAATGTCCCGCCAGCGGCTGCGCCCTTCCCTGGGCGAAGCCACTGAAATCGTCTGCCCCCGCTGCGAAGGCCATGGCCATATTCGCGGGGTGGAGTCGCTGTCGCTATCGACGCTGCGACTGATCGAAGAACACGCCATGAAGGACAACACCGGGCAGGTGCTGGTACAGGCCCCGCCGGCGGTGGCGAACTTCATGCTCAACGAAAAACGCGCCAGCGTGGTCGAGATCGAGCTGCGTAATAAAGTGCATGTCGTCATCGTTGCGGACGACAAGCTCGAAACGCCGCATATCGAGATCCAGCGCATCCGCGAAGCCGACATGGGCGAGCACAGCAAGCCCAGCTACGAGCGTCTCACGGCGGTAGAAGCCGCCGCCGTACCGAAGATGGGACAGGCCCTGGGCAGCAGTGAACAACCCGCCGTCAGCGGCATTGTTCCGGCCACCCCGGCCCCGGTGCGTGAAGAAACCGCCACCACGGCAACGGCAACGCAGACGGCCCCGCGCCGCTCGGCGGCGGCGCCTGCGCCCAGTGGCGGCGTCATATCGCGCTTGCTTGGCTGGTTCCGTGGCAGCGCCACCCCAGAGGTCGCCGCCCCTGCCCCGACCACCAGCCGTCGCGAAGAATCGAGCTCGAATGCCCGCGGCAACCGCCGTGACGATCGAGGTCGCCCATCGCAAGGCAATGCGGGACGTCAGTCGTCGCGTCGCGAGCAGCAGCCTGCGCAGCAGCAAGCATCTAGCTCGGCCAAGGCCGCGCAACCGTCCTCGAAGAACCCACGTCAACGCGGCAATGAACAGGCTCAGCAGCGCCAGCAGCAACCTGGCAACACCAAGCAAGAGCGCCAGCCCAAAGCAGCTATCGCCGTTGTCGCTGAAAATGCAGCGATGCCGAACGAGCGCAAGCAACCAGCGCAGCAGCAGCCCAAGCAAGAACGCGCGCCTCGTCCGGCACCAAGCGAGCGTCCCGCCGCGGCGCTGCCTGCCGAGGCAGCGAAAGAAGCCCAGGTAGCAAAGCCGTTGGTGGTCGAAAACGGCGCTCCCGAGACCGATACCGTGATGGAAAGCGAGGGTGCGCAGTCGCGTCGCCGTCGCGGCCGTCGCGGTGGCCGTCGTCGTCGTCGCCAAGAAGACGGTACGCCGGAGCAGTTGAACAACGGCGTGCAGCAAGACGTCAATACCGGTGGCGCTGATCTGGATGACGAGGATCGTGACCAACAGGCCAACGCGCAGAATCATGCTGCCGCCAAGGCCCGGCAGGTCACCGAATCGGCAAGCCCGGTCGCAAACGTGGCCGCTGCCGCCACTATCGCCACCGGCGCTATCGTCGGTGCGGTAGCCACCGAGGCAACCCGTAGCCCGGCAGCTGCCGAGCCGGCAAAGCCGTCGCCGTTAACCACGCCGTGGCAGCCAACGCCATCGGCCGTGGAACATGTTCAGACCGAGCGTGCCGATACGGATCGTCCCGCGATGCCTGAACGGGCGCCGCTTGTCGCACCGCCTGAAGTCAGCACCCCGGCGCCCGCCCCGGTCACGTTCAACCTGCCGGTATTGCCACCGATTCCGGTGATGCCCGTGGCTGAAGAAGTGCATGAACAGGTCGCGACTCCAGTCGTGCAGCCCGTCGTCACAGCGGCCGTCATCGCCCCGGTTCAGGCTGCCGAGGTTGAAGTGACGCCGCTAGCTCATGTCGTGCACTTGCCCGACATCTCGGCCGCGCCATCGCCATCGCCATCGCCATCGCCATCGCCTACGACGGAAACGGAAGCCCCGGTGATTCAAACCCCGGTTGCCGTTATCAGCCATGTAGGGACCGAGGTCGCTAGCGAACCGGTTGCGGTTGTTCAAAAGGAAGCCGAGCCAAAACATCATGTTGAGCCGACGCCTCCCAGCGAAATCCCTGAGCCAGCCAAGCTGGTGGCCGACGCGAGCCCGGTAGCTACGCCGAGCGAGGCTGCGCCCGCCGTCGAGCCCCCTGCACCGTCGACCATCCTGCCGAAACAGGGCGACTTGCTGGCACCGCCGCATGTAGAGCCGCAGGTTATCGAGCATGCTCCGGCCCATACGACGGATGACAGCGCCATCGATGAGCACAGAGCGGACCACAAGGGCGCTTAATCGCGCACCTCGTCTTATCTCGATGTGTAAAACAAAAAGCCGGACTTTAAGTCCGGCTTTTTTTATGCGTCAACGCCGATGATCTTATGGGCGATGACCTAATCGGCGATGATCCAATGGGCGATGGGCTAACGGGCTACCGGGCTAATTGCCGACGCGATTGTTATGCGAATCGAGCAGGCCGTGTACCGTCATCAAATGCGCCAGACTGACCAAATGATCGACTTGGAGTTTCTCCATCAATCGTTGCTTATACGTCGATACCGTTTTGGGGCTAAGGCTTAGTTGCTCACCGATTGAAGTCAACGGCTTGCCGCGAACCAGCATCATCGCCACTTCCAATTCGCGGCTGGACAACGCGTCGAACGGCGATTGCTCGCCATCCAGCGTCGACAACGCCAGCTGTTGTGCAACCGCAGGCGCGAGATAACGCCGCCCCTTGGCGACCTGCCGTACCGCATTCAACAATTCTTCCGAATTGCAGCCCTTGGTCAAATAACCAAAAGCACCAGCCTCCAGCAGCCGCTTTGGAAAACGCGCATCGTCAACGATGGTCACGATAATAATGCGCGTCTTCATTTGCTTGGAACGATCGACACGCTCGGTAAGCTCAATGCCGCTCATGCCCGGCATATGTACGTCGACCAGCGCGATATCGGGCTTCTGCGTGCGAATCAGCGTCAGCCCTTCCTCGGCTGTCCCCGCTTCTCCGCTCACACACATATCCGGCTGTTGCTGCAGGATCATTCTGAAGCCGGTTCGCACTAATTCGTGATCGTCGATTAGAACGAGATTGATCACGTTGCTCCCTCCCTGGGTAAGGTACGTCGAACTTAGGCCGTGCGCCCTGTCATTGCAAGTATCAACCGAGGGCGTTTTCATGGCGAAACATACACTCAATGAATGACATACCGTAGGGCGATGGTGAAGACACCCGTGCGCAACTTATCGCACGGCAGCACACTGCCAACGCGGCGACACATGTTAATATGCGCGTTCGCATCGCGACGGCATGCACAAATGGCATGTCCAAGCCCATCCGCCCGGATGGCGAAATTGGTAGACGCAAGGGACTTAAAATCCCTCACCCGCAAGGGTATGCCGGTTCGATTCCGGCTCCGGGCACCATAATTTTCAGCAACTTAGATATAAATCGCGGCACGACGTCATTTTAATTGACCTGCTCGACGCCCGTTTTGACATCCAGCGAATACCGCCCTCTGCCACCAAATATTTCCCGTGGCCAGATATCTGTGCAGGTTAATGACTCCACCTGCCGTTGATAGCGTTTAAGCATCAACACTGACAACCATGACTTAGCTCCGTGCGGCACAGGCGCACGATGCGACTGACCTCCAACTCACACATCAGCGTGGCGAGCGAGTCAGCCTTGCCAACAGTAGACCGGCGAGCGATGCACCCTGGACTGCATCCTTCACGATGCGAAGTCACCTTGGCGATGTACGTCTCAGCACAAGAAACGGAGCGTTATTAACCGCCGGCGTCGATATGGTTGATGCAGGGAAAGGCGATCGCGTTTCTCGATTTCAACCATAGCCAATCAAGGGATTCATCATGTCCAAAGAAGACGACAACAAAGCCATCGTCGGGCGCTGGTTCACCGAGTTCTGGGGTGAAATCTACGACCCTGCCGTGGTGGACGATCTGGCAGCGCCCAATATGCTTTTGCACTATTCGCTGCATGAGCCGCGGCGTGGCCATGCAGACATCAAGGCATTCATGGCCGACTTCCGTGCCGCGTTCCCGAACCTGGCCTTCGCCGGCGCTGCCGATCTGATTGCTGAGGGTGATTATGTGGTCGGACGCTGGATCGGCGGCGGCACACACCATGGCCCAGCGTTCAGTGACTTCCTCATCGGCTCGCTGCCGGCGGCAACAGGACGGACGATGCGATTCACCGGGACCACCGTACTTCGTCTCGAGAATGGCAAGATCATGGAAGAAGTCGGCCTGGATGACGGCGTGACTGCCTTGCAACAACTGGGACTCATCCGCGCAGTCTGATCTACAACACAGGCCACGTTTGCGATCTAGCGATTGCGTTACGTGTAGCCAATGACAAGAAAAGGCCGGAATCTACCGGCCTTTTTTTAATCACGATATCGGCGGGCACACAAGCGACGATAGGTGGCCTCTTAACTTACAGCAAGCCCTCCAAGCGGCTACGCCTGAGCCCAAGATATCCATTCCAATCGCCACTTATTGCACCGGTCTGTCGATGCGCTGCTCTGATGAATCATTCGCGCGCCGATACCTAGCCATATAGACGTCTACTACGCGCATGGAGATGGCGCTTTTATCGGCATCGATGCGATCGAACCCCATCTCATGGCTAACCTCATAATCTTGAATGAACGTTTGTTTGCACGACGTGCTCCACTTGGCGCCGTTGCTCGCTGATGTGGAGGCTACAACGCGCGTCTCGCGAGCAGATCATGCTCTCGCCACCCATGGCGCCATGCATGGTCAAGCCAGCAAGTTATCGCGCGATGCATGCATCACTGGACGATATTCGCGGTGAGCATATGCATGGCTGCGCCTGCCATGACCATGCATTTATGCAGCCATCCATACTCGCAACTCGAAACTGCCAACTGCACCACAAGCATGCCGTGAGTGGCTTCACGTAGTCGCGATTGGATTGACAAGATGGCCGTGCTAGCGTCCGTGGCACAGGTGCGCCGAGCACCGAAGGGGATGCAGAATCATGCGACAGAATGGGTTTGTCCGCCGCTGCCTGCTCTTGGCAGGCTTGTCGACCGCGTTAAGTCTGGGGGTCGGCACGGCTATTGCCGCCGACGCCAATGGCAATTTCACTATAGGTTCACGCAATGTCGCCGTCGCCGATCCCAGCGTACCGCGACCGCAGGGTAAACCTTGCGTCGTTGAATTGTTTCGCGATGTGACATTTACCGATTTCAACACCCGACCTTTTTCCTACGCACCACCGACCGATTGCAACGATGAGCGCGAATCGGCCAACGGGCACGCCGCAAAGCACTGGGCAAAAGTCGTGCTCGAGGCGGACTTCTCGGTAACCGCCGGACGTCAGTACGATCGCACCGCCACGCTGTGGCTGGGTGGCGTCAATCTATACTTCGGCACCACCCAGGAACCCTCCGCCGCGGTTGCCCCGAGTTGGCACGTAGAACGTGACCTCACCGATTACAGTGCGCTGTTTCGCTCAGCCCAGCATGGTCAGGCCATCATCGGCAATGTCGTCAACAGCACCTATACTGGGGTCATCCATGGCAGCGCGCGATTGCTGTTCTATCGGGATGGACCAAAGCATCAGCAAGACAATCGAACCTCCGCACCGGATGCGATCTACCCACTGGGTGCCGATCCCGTCGGCAGCACAACGACACTGAATGGCCCTGGCGACAAGTTGGCCAAGACACTGAGATTGCCACGCAACGTCGAGCGAGCCTTTGTCGATGTGTTCGCCCAGAGCCAGGGTGGCGATGAGTTCTGGTACACCTGCGTGCCGGATGCGTACGCACAACAGGTACAAGATTGCGGCGGCGGCAATTTCCGCGAAGCCGAGGTCAGCATCGACGGCCAGGCAGCGGGTGTCGTGCCAGTGTATCCGTGGATCTACACCGGCGGCATCGACCCGTACTTGTGGCGACCGACCCCCGGCGTGCAAACACTCAACTTCATGCCGTATCGCGTCGATCTGACCCCCTTCGTTGGCCAGCTCAGCGACGGCACGCCGCACGAGGTGGCAATCAGTGTGGCCGGTGCGCACAATTATTTCTCTGCCACGGCGGCGCTGCTGGTGTATCAAGACAAGGGCAAGCGGCAAGTCACCGGCAAGATCACCCGCAATACGCTAGCTCAACAGTCGCCCACGCCAACCATCAACAGCACCCTGACCAACGATGGCAAGGGAAATATCAGCGGCGACATCACCACCGGCTTGAAGCGCCAATTCACCATCGAGGGGTATGCCGATACCTCTCGCGGTCGCGTGACGACCCTGGTCGATCAAACGGTCACGTTCAACAACAGGCAAAGCTTCAACATCAATGCATTGGCCATCGTTCGCCCGTCAAATACTACGCCGAGCACATCGACTATCCACTGTATGTGGACTACAACCAACAAACCGCCGCGGATGGCAGCAGCACCGCGGCCACCCAAGTGCAGCTGGACTACAACAAGACCATTGGGCTTAGCGAATCCAGCGGCAGCTACCAATGGGCCGATGTCCATAACGATGTCATGACGGCCGACACACTCGCATTCGACAAAAGCGGCAATCTCACCGGTCACACCGGTCAAGGCAGCCACCAGAGTTTCGATTTCCGTAACTCACAAGGCGACTGCTATCAGGCCAATGTCGCCAGTCAGGACGGCATGTTGTCGTCTTTCAATCAAGGCTCAGGCTGCCCCAATCATCAAGATCACGCGGCGTGGTACACCCATCCGGACGGTTCGCCGGATAGCCGTCTATGGTTCGGCAGCGCCGCTGGCCCAGCCAACTAACTGCATTTGAACCCACCGCCTGCACCGGGCGGTGGGTTCTGCTGCGGGTCAGTCTTCGCTTCGATGAGCACGCTGAGCCGGTAGAAATCACTCACCATGCACGCGACGATCTACAACGGCTCAAAGAGAACGGGCAACCAACGCAAGCCACTCCTCGAAGGACGTCGCAGGCCAGTTATTGCCGACGTTGAGCCGCGAAGATTCGTAGGGCCGTGGGCTACCGCCGTACCAGTTGAACCACCCCTGGCCCGGAACATACGCCAGCGGGACGTCAAATTCCTTGATCACAAAGTGCGTGCCTGCGGGGAAGTCACTCGATATGGGCAGCCTGGGCTTGTTCATCGGCGTACTAAGTCATCCAGTCATCAGATCGACCATTTGCATATTCGAAAGGCCGATCAAAACCCGTCGTATGGCGAGGTACAAACAACGCAACCGGCCAGCACCTTAATGCGATGGCTGCGCCCCACTCCGGGGGAACCTGGTGATCGCCTGCAGCGCGGCACCCTCCAGTGAATTCACGATTTCATCAATGGCCGGGCTGACGGCAGCGGTGTCTTGCCGCGAGGCCAGCAACTCCGGTAGAAGCATGGCAACGATATAGGCCTGGGGAAACCGGCTACGCATGGCTGCGAGCAAGGCGTCGCCGCCCTGCTCGGCATTCGATTCGGCGCTGACCAGGTAAAGCATGGAGACGGCATTCGGCGTCAGGTCGGGGTGTGGCTCTGCATCGAAAGCGGCAAAATCCTCGCTGGAAAGATGGCGTGCATCAATTTGCAGATCCCGCAGAATGCGGGTGAGAATTTCCGCGGCCAAGTCATCGGCTGCGGATGCGAGACCCACACATAACACCACCGATCCAGGAGCTACCGCTAACGGACCTTGCCAACGTCCAGCCACATCCTCGCGTTGCTGACGCAAACGGCGGGCGATGCTTGTTTCATCGAGAACCGACGCCCGGCGATACCAGCGGGACCACTTGCGCCCATCGCCGCTGAGTTTTTCAACCACGGTCACGATGACATTTCGAACGCCGGCCTGCTGTTCGCGGCGAATAGCTCCCTGCGCCAGATCCATCCGCGCAAGCTGCAAGGCCGGAAGTAATACGGCGTCGCAATAGGCAGCGAATGATTTGCGCTTCAGGTAAGTACGCGCCTCGATGAGGATCTCATCGGAGTCGCCGGAAAGCGCACGCTGGTAAAACCGCTGCGGCATCGTCAGCGCAGGCGTATCGCCCAACAGGATGCTTAGAATATCCAGCGCCTTGACGTGCCGCCCGGCAACGACCAGGCACAACGTCAGCGGCGTCGACATGATCAATCCGATCGGCCCCCACAGCCAGCTCCAGAAAATCGCCGCGACGACCACCGCCAACGGCGACAAGCCGGTGGTATGTCCATAAAGAAAAGGCTCCACCAACTGCGACACAACGGTTTCAACCACGACGTAGAGCGTCAGTGTCATGAGCAGCAGCGACCAGCCGGGGACCACCGCCGCCGCAAACAGTGCGGCAAGCACCGCGACCATCCAGACACCCACATACGGCACAAACCGCAGCACCATGGTAAGGGTAGCCCAAAGCGGAGCGTACGGAAGCCCAATCAAAGTCAGCCCGGCCCAAATAGCCGCCCCAACACCGAAATTGACCGAGAACGTCGAGACGAAAAAGCGCGATAGCCGCTCACCCGCGTCATTGATCGCCGCCGTCGTAGCACGCAGGTCCTTGCCACCCGCCAGGCGGATGAAGCGATCGCGCAGAGACTCATGCTCCAGCAGCACGAAAACCAGCACCACCAGCACAATGCCCGCGGTCTGCAAGGGAATCCACGCGGTAGAGAAGATGCGAGTGATTACCGCCATCGGGGTAGCCGTTGCAGGCGTTTGTGTCAGCGACGCATTGGCCGCAGAGGCTACCGGGCTCGACAACGCACCGGCCGGCACCGTAGCTGAGTCGCTACTCCGATCCAGCGGCAGGCTCATGACCTTGCCAACCTCCCCTTGCATCGCCTCCATCCGGCCAATCGTCATGCTGCGCACGATCTGCACCTTGGCGTGAACGGTCGCCTCGTACTGCGGCAGGCTTCGCGCCATATGAACGATCTGCGAGCCGATAACCGTCGCCAGCCCGGTGATGACAACGGCCAGGGCCAGTACCGCAATCAGCACCGAAGACGTGTGCCCCAGGCCGATACGCCGGTACCAACGAATCCATGGCGCCATCAGCAGGCTAAGAAAAAGCGCCAGCGCGATCGGCACCAGCACTTCCCTGCTGAAGTACAACAGGGCCAACACCGCGACAGCCGCGATAATCGTGATCGCGCGTTGATTGGACGAGGCAGCGGGCAGCTCAGGAGATTCTAAAGACATGGGATGACCCCTTCATCCTTTTGACTTGACGCGAGTGATCCGGCGAAGGCCGCAACAAAGCCCCCAGGCCCGCAAGAGCATACATGCGTGGATCGCCCCTTCGTTACAGTCATTCGTTGCCAGGCAACGGCAGCGCCGCTGCGGCCCGAATCAGCCATGCCAGGCCCTGAGTACAGCGAGACAGCCTCAACTAAGCCAGCTGCCCCAGAGCATAGCCGATCAATACATCGCGCCCTGACCAGGGTTCCGATCACCCTTTCGCATCGGTGCCCAGATCAGCCAGCGCAAAACCAGGATGCCGAAGCGGCGCGGCTCATGGCCAGAAGGCTGCAATCACCAGCACCGAATCCAAAGAGAGGGCTTGCCACTGGCAAAGAAGCCAAATAGTTGCGGCCGCCAATAGCGCCACCTATGGCCTTCAATGACCGGGCTTGCGATCACTCGGCTTGCGATTACTCGATCACCTTATCCATATTTTTGTCGAACAGATCGGTGTCACGATCGCTGGTCATGTCGTAAAGGTTGTAGCGCCGATTAAGGCGCGCGCCGCCGTCGCGAAGCAGCGGCTGCCACATGAAGGTCGCCGTGTTGCGGCTGGAACGTGGCAACAGCAGATCGAATGGAATAGAGACATAAATGCCCTTGTCGAAGCTGCCCTCGCCAGTCGCCTGACCGGACTTGTTAGTCAACGTCATATAGGCGCCTATCTTGGTGCCGTTGGCAAACCCGCGCGAAAAATCCACCGTCACGCCGACATCGCCGGCGAGGTAACGGCCAGCGCTCAGTGCCAGGGTGATGTCTTGAATGCCGGTATTCATATACAGCGAGGCCTGGCCGACCACGATGTGATAATTGCGCAAGGCAAAGTTCTGCCGGAAACCGCGTTGGCGAACCCAGTTCACGTCCATGCCCAGCGCCCAGCGCTCGCCGAATGGCCGGTATAGCACCTCGCCACCGACACCTGCATACATGGTCTCCAGCATGCCGGCATAGGCCATGCTGTACAGGCTCGGCCCCAGTTGATGCGTACCGGTAAGTTGAAAGTTCGGCATGACCACGTCAGAGCTGGTCAGGTACTCGCGTACATTGGTACGCACGCGTGGCAGCAAACTCGGCGCGGTGTAAGTGAACTTGTTGTAGTTGTTGAGCAGGTTGACGCTGAGCTGGCCATCCCACCACAGGTTCGGAGTGAAGTGGTAACTGGCGTTGCCATCAGCCGTCAACTGGTAAAGCACGAAGGCGTTCGGGCCACCCAGGCTTTGCTTGTAACCGACCGCAACGCCGGCATCGAACTTCTTCGGCGTGGTCGTGTAAAGCGTCTGCTCCGGTTGAGTGCTCGGCGCATCCTGTTCGATGCTGCGCTTGAACGCGGCCGTATCGATGCGCTGGTCCAGCAACTCGACGAAGCGCGGCCGATGCAAGGTGTACTCGGTCATCGGTAGACCATAACTTTCGCTGGCTATGGTGAACCAGTCGAAACTGTCGTCCAGCCGATTGTCGAGGATGCGCGCCGTGCGCCCCATCGCCTTGGCTGGATAGAAATAGCGTTGCTGCTCGCCATGGATGATCAAATCCGAACCGCGCCGGCCAATGCTGTGCACAGCGATACCGGCATTGCTATACAAGGTACGGCTCAGCTCGGCCCAGTCCACTTGCTCGGGTGGTTTGGGCTGTGGCGGCTGGGGCTGCGGCGTACTGGCCGCGGCCACCGGGGCTGGCGCAGCCGACGTTTGCATATGCAAGGGTTCTGGCTGCGGATCCATGGTTTTCACCGGCGCCTTGTGCTGGGCCAGGTTCGCATGCAGGCTCAGCGAAGCCATGACCGTCGTGCCGCGCTCATAACCCAGCGTGAAGTCCACGTTGTGATTGATCCGGAACAGCGCGCCCACGTTTACCGGGGTGCGCTGCTCCAGATTCTTTTTACCCGCCTCATGCTGATAGTTGTTGCCATCCACTTCCAGCTTCAGGCGCAGCCAATCCAACGGGGTTTGGTATTCCACACCACCGAACAAGGCGGTCGGACCACGAAAATAATTGAAGACGTTGAACTCACCGCCCAGCGTGTTGGTATTGCCAGGCCGGGTATTGAACCTGCTGGAGACAAAGGCCAGCGGATTACCGAGATTGCCGCGTCCACCGACGTTGCCCCAACCAAGGCCAAGACTCAAATCGAGCGGACCCAAACGCTTGCTGGCGACGACATATTCACCACTGAACCGGCCGGGGCCGGCGATATCGCGGCCACCGACGGAGACCGACGGCCAATAGCGCGTTTCGTCCCACAATCGAAACTTCATGTCGATCGACTTCGACTTCAACGACTGATGGCCGCTCAGCGCCAGCGAGCCGTACAGCTCATTGCTGATGTCGGAATAACGAAAAGTAACCTCTACCCACTTCAATGGCTGCAAGGTGACGTTGTAGCGCGTATAGGGATAAACACGACTTGTGTTGAACGTCAGCTCGCCCTCGTCAGCCATGCGTGCGCTCGGCATCTGCAGCAGGCCAATGCCGCCAAAATCGTCGTCCGTATATCTTGGTGCGTCCTGCGCCCGCAAAGCACCGCTGATCGACGCCGCCAGCAGCATTCCGATCGGCACCACCATCCGGCGGCGCAATCGCCAAGATGGCGAGCGCGCCACGATCCATCGCTCGATAAGCCCGCCCGGCGCACCGATCACTTCGGCACCTCGGCGTCGCTCGCCGCCTGCGTGGCTAGAAACTCGGCGAGTTCGCGATTGAAGGCCCCGTCTGTCACCCAGCGGATCACCCGCTGATCAAGCGGCACATAGATGATCGCGCCCGGTGCCAACACGATCGGTGGGCTGCGATTCCACAAGGCGATACCCAGCTCGGAGACCTGGCCATCCGGCTGGATCACATACAGCAGGTCGCGGTCCGCGGCCTTGGACGGCGGACAATCGGCCAGGTAGTCGCGCGCCGCCTTCAAACCGACCTGCGGCAAGGCGCATGCATGCGCCAGCGCACCGACCACGCGCACCATGCCGGGACGCTTCACATAGCTCAGCTGATCGCCGTCATCCAGTGGAAAATTGTCGGCATCGCTGACCGAGAGCTGCGCCGGATCGAGCGTGTGCACACGACGGCGTCCGGTCACCGGCATGCGTTGCAACCAATCGTGCAACGAGCGGCTGGAGCCGGCCATGGCGTCATCGCCCTGGGTTGACGCCTGTTGACGAATCATTCCCAGTTCAAACAGCAACCCCGCCTGCAAACGCCGCTGCGGTAGCAAGAGCGAGCGCTGCGACCACACCGCGCCGATCGCGTAGACGTCGGGCTTCACTTGCGCCGCCTTGACGGCATCGGCAAGCCGCGGCGAACCGGCCAGCTCGTGCACGCCCGGGCCGGCGACTTCGCCACTCACCGTCACCCGGATCTGCGCCTGTATCGGCAACGACACACAAAGGCACAACAGCAGCCAGCACGCCCTCACGATTGCGGCTCGCCATAAGGACGCAACTGGGTCAGCTCCAGCACCAGGCCGGGCGCCACATACTGGCGACTCTTCCAGACAAAGCCGTCGACCGGGTCCACCCAATAGCGATTCACCACATCGAAGCCCGCCTCGGCTGAGCGAACGCGCTCATCAATGCGGCGCAAACGATGCACGGTGCCGAGGATCGTGACGTTTTCAATCGCCTTAGGTTGCATCTGCGCGCGCGCTGTCACGCCATAACGATAATCGGGCGACCAGTCCATGACTCGGCTGTATTCCAGCGGCTCCCGCACATGCTGTAGACCGGCCGCGAAAGGATCCTGATCCGGCAGCTGTACGGCATCCAGGTTCTGGGTCAGGCCAAGCGTCTTCACCAGCAATCCGTTGCGCAGGAAAACCGCCTGGCCATCGGCACCGTACCAACCCAGCCATGCGCCCTGCACACTCGCCAGAATCAGAATCGCCTCGCCGTCATGACTGGACACCTGCAACTGAAAGTACGGCTGGGCGGCAACTGAGGCAGCCGTCGGATGCACCGTGGCATGACGATGGATCGCCAGCTTTACCGCCTCCATGCTGCCCGACGAGACCGAGGTGCAACCACTGGTCAGCACGGCAAGCAGACATCCCACGGCGAACAGGCTTCGCCAGCCACGTATAGATTCCATGGGCCGGCTCACGGTATGTCCAAAGCACGCCTGGTGTCGGGTGGCAAGGCACGGCCTGACATCGGGCTGATCGCCAGCGAGAGCCGCAAGACAACGCCTGGCGGCTGCATGGCATGAACCCTTTGCGCGGTGTCGGCAGGCACCTGGGTTGTATCAGCACCGGTGTACCGATGCAGCCTCGAACAACACTCAGCTGACGCGCGCAGAGAACTCGCAGCACCCGCTACGCTCAGATCCGCTAGCGGCGCCCACCTCATGACTGCACGCATCAATTGCTATTACCGAGGAAGTTGATCTTTGCGGTGGATGCGTTGCTAAGCAAACCCGACAGCGGCAGTAACTGCTCCAGGAAGCGATTCCAGCGAGTCACGCCGGCAGGCCCCACGAACACCACGTCACCCGGGCGCACCGCAAACTGCGATGCCATGGCAAATGCCGACGGCGACTGCGCATTCAGTTGGTAAATCAGTGCCGGCTCTTTCTCCATGTCCTCGACACCGCGGATCACATAAACCGCCTTGCCCTTGGAGGTAACCTCATTGAGGCCACCGGCACGACCGATCGCCTGGG
Source organism: Dyella silvatica (assembly GCF_026283955.1). Taxonomy (GTDB): domain Bacteria; phylum Pseudomonadota; class Gammaproteobacteria; order Xanthomonadales; family Rhodanobacteraceae; genus Dyella_C; species Dyella_C silvatica. The sequence continues at coordinate 18,016 of NZ_JAPDPE010000028.1, forward strand.
TCAGGCTTAAATTGGTCGTCTTGAAAGGAATCGCCATCTGCCGCACCACTTCGCCGACGACATAGACTTCCTTGCGATCGTTATAGGGCAAGAAGATCTGGTCGCCCGCTTTCAGCCAGATATCGTCGAGCCCATGCGGCACGCGAGCGAGCGCATCCAGGTCAAGATGAAATTCATGACCATCGCGACTTAGCACCAGCCCGGATAAATCGGCCTGCTCGGTGTTGATCTGCGCCAATCCGATCGCTTGCGATAGCGACAAGGGCATCACCGTGATCGGCTGCGGCTCGGTCTTCAGAAACGCACCGCGCAAGGTAATCCGCTGACTGCCATAACTGATGACGCTGAGATCGACCTGCGGACTTTCCACATACTTGGCCAGCTTCTCGGTAATCGCAGTGCGCAATTCCTCGATCGACATACCCTCCGCTTTCAGCAGCCCTACATAGGGATAAAACAGCGTGCCGTCGGCCCGAACCAGGCGTCCGTTTGCGCTCGGCTGCTGTTGCGGGCCGGCCGGAGAAGTCAGTTCGGGATGCTCCCACACCGTAATGTAGAGGGAGTCACCCACGCCAATGCGGTAGGGTTTTGGCTTGAACGCCAACAGCTCGGGCGGCAGCGTCACCGGCACCTCGGTGGCCTTGTCCATCGCCAGCAACTTGGGGGTGATCTGTACCAGCTGATAGTGAGCGGCTTCGGTCGATCCCTCCTGCCAAAAGCGCTCGGTGTGCATCTGTTGACCGGGAGCTAGCACGCAGGCATGCAGGGCCAGGCCGGCAAATACGATACTCAATGCCCGCACAGTTTTCTTCACGTATAAAACCTTTCAAGCTCGAGCGCTGCCATGGCAGCGACACGATCCCCCTTCCGGCCCCCTACCGATGGTGATCGACAAAATGATGACTCTGGCCAGACTTATAGTCAGCCAGCGACAGTGAAACACCCGTCACGCAACGGGTGTTTACACAAACCATGCAGCCGTCAGTGGCCGGTGCCGGTCGTACCGGTACCTGTGCCGGTACCCGTCCCGGTGCCCGTCCCAGCCGTACCCGCCGCTACCGCTGCGGCTGCGGCACCTGGGCCCGTTTGCGGTCTCTTCAAGCTACCCTGAGCACGCGCCTTAGCTTGCGCGGGCGTTGCCACTTGTGCCGGCGTCGCAGCGACAGCTTGCGCTGAATTCTGGCTATTGGCGTCTGCTGCCGGTGTTGGCGCGACGGCCTGCGCAAAAGCCTGTCCGGCCATAGCCAGGGTGAAAGCCCCCATCACGAGAATTTTCATGTCTATCTATCCACATTAGGTAGGAGTCAACATCGCCGGAGGCTAGCAGAGTTAAACAACAACGCCCACCCTCTGATTGAATGCGAACTCAATAATATGAACTTCAGCACTCATGCCCGTCGGATATATAAAGTGAAAGTGAATATTTCGCCGCAGCGATTGTGATCGAATCAACAGAATCAGATCACTGAATTAAAGCCACCATTCATATTATTCATGTGCAACCGCTGGCAGCATGCTATCTATCGGCGCACAGCGCCCAAGATGGTCATCAGCATCCATCTGGCAGGCGCTATCTCAGCTCAGCGCTGGCCGTATGGAAGCAAGCCTGGATGAGGATGCAACACGCATCCACGAGGCTCGATACGCAGGCAGAACATGGGCGCACGCAAGACATGAATGAGGCTTTATACCGGTAGCATCGAGTATGTCTTTGATCTGTGAACCCTGATCAAGCTGAAATGATCAAGGGATACCCAAGCGAGAGATTGTCCGCACGGATGCACTGCCTGACTGATGCACCTATGTCGTTCGGCCATCTATTCAATCGCGATGATTTCAGTCGCAATGAGCAACAAATTCTGAACATAAAATTGAACCATTGCCACGCCGATCAAGCTCGCACAGTTGATCGCCAAAATGAGACTTTCATTCGATTGATCGAGATGCACCCATGGTATGGTTTCGCAGCAATATCAACCCAAGCCAACCTCATAAGAACCACAAAACAAACGATTGGCCAATCACTCAATGAGTATATGTGCTGACACAATATTGTCAGATAATCACTTGTACTTTTAAGAATTTATAATTCACCCCACAGATACAGCAGTTTATGCAGAGTAACCACCTTCACTCATTTGCAGGAAGTGATGCCAATGCCGTCAATACGCTATTGATGTAATGGCCCACATGGACATCGGTCCATACAGATGAACTGCCTCACGTTTTGTCGCCTAACCAGGGGGTAACAAAGCTATACGGGACAGCAATATGCTGGACGCGAGAATACTGTCAGCGTGCGTCATGACCTTGGCAACATCGGCCTTTGGCATAAATGTGTTGCGTAAATGCGCCGATGCGTTAGGTCTGATCGACAAACCCAACGAACGAAAACTGCATATCGGTAGCGTGCCGTTGATCGGCGGCTTGGCGATATTCATGGCCGTACTGAATGGCACCGTGTATTACGGGGACCTCGGCGAGTTCACGCAAAAACTGCTCGGCACGGCCACCGTGCTGGCGATCTTGGGTGCGCTGGATGATCGTGACGATCTAAGCGTACGTTCGCGGCTATTCGTGCAAACCGTGGCGATACTCACCATGATCGCCAGCACCGGTATTTACGTGCATAGACTTGGCCATGTTTTCGGCACCGAGGTGGATCTGGGCTGGGCCGGGATACCGGTAACGGTCATCGCCGTCATCGGCTTACTGAACGCCTTCAACATGATGGATGGTATTGATGGATTGGCGGGCGGGCTCAGCTTGATGAGCATTGGCAGTATCTTCCTGTTCAATAATCAGATCGGCTTGCAGGGTGTCACCGTACTTGTGCTGCTGCTTGCGGTGGCGATGCTGCCTTTCATGCTGACCAATCTCGGCCTGCTCGGGCGAAAGATCTTCATGGGCGATGCCGGCAGCATGGTCTTGGGTTACTTACTGGCTTGGACCCTGATTCAGCTGAGCCAGGGTGCGCAGCCGACCATGTCCTCTAGCGATGTGCTGTGGTGCGTGGCACTACCGGTGTTCGATACGCTGGCCGTGATGTACCGCCGTATGCGCGAAGGAGCATCGCCCTTCCGCCCAGATCGTGGACATATTCATCACATGCTGATGCGGGCAGGTCTTGGCCCCCGCCGCACTTTGCTGGCACTGTTGATGCTGGCAGGCGGCTTTACCTTTATCGGCAATCTCACCCACAAGCTCGGGCCAGGCGTCAATTTCATTGTGTTCGGCGGCCTGTCGATCATCTATACCGTGACGATGGCACGCGTATGGAATATGCAAACCAAGACCAGCCACGAGCCGATCACTCTACGGAGCACAACCTGATTGCGCCGGCTTGGTTGCGTATGTCAATGCGCGATGAAATGCGCCACCGGGGCTCGCTCGACTATCATCTTGTCGTAGGAGCCCATGTGGCGTTGCAGTGATCTGGAAGAAAATGCGCGTCTGCCGCAGCAGCATCAACATAGCAAGGGCGACGGATTGACATGCTCCCGCCCGCGTACTTCTATGATCGGTGCTATCCCACGGCTCAAGCACTGTTAATGGCCATCGTCGGCCTTTTGCTTGTGATAAAGCGGCGGCAGAAAACCGGCCTCGCCTTTTTGAGCGTGGGATTCTTGTGGCTCGTCGCCTGCACCACACCCGCCTTCGTCGCTTGGCTTAACCGTGGGCTAGAGCATCAATTCCCGCAACGCGACGTCGCGATGTATCCGCAGGCGGACGTCATTGTCGTCATCGGCGGGGATGGTTTTCCCGGCGATGAAAGTGATTGGAATAACGACCAGGGCGATGCCGCACAAACCCGCGTAGGCTTTGGCTATCTGCTCTACAAGGCCGGCAAGGCGCCGGTGATTGTGCTTTCCGCCGGACAAGGTGGCGCATTACGTATGTCGGCCATGCTGCAACAGCATGGCGTGCCGTCTTCTGCGATACGTATCGAAAGCCGTAGCAATAACACCTACGAAAACGCCATCTTTTCGTCGCACATCCTCGACCAAGAGGGCTTGCGGCGGATTCTGCTGGTGACCTCTGCAGCGCATATGCCCAGGGCGGCGGCGGCCTTCAGCAAGCAAGGCCTGGAGGTTATTCCCGCGCCCGCACGCAATGGCCTGCCCCTCGACATTCTCGCCGCGGATGCAGCCTGGCGACCGCAGCGCCTGATGCTTTGGCGCAGCCATCAAGCGTTCCATGAATACATCGGCTTCTGGGTATACAAGCTTTGTGGCCGGGCCTAGTACACGGATGACAACGCCAACCTCAAGATGAAACCCTGCCACGGAACTGAATAGCCGTGCCGTTGGCCGTGCGATGAACTGCACTGTCGAGCCGATTGTTGTATTCGAAACTGGTCGCATCCAGCTGCAAACTGCCACTGCCTACTTGCAGGCCCTTGCCCGCGCCCAGAAACGTCGTGGTCGCGGCTCGCCCGGCCGCGAACCGGGTGGTGTGCGTCACGGTGTTACCTGAAATGATGACCGCATCGATATGCCCGGCCGTATCGGCAGACTCTTCGGCCGAGAAACCAATACAGGTCCCGTAAATATCCTGAAAAGTATTGCCGGCACATACCAGCCCGTGCACACCGAGCACACCAATAACCCCAAGCTGCGGATGAATACCGCTGAAGGTATTGCCGGTAATCACGGCGTTGATGGCGTTGGCGCTGGTCGCCGAGGCAACACTACCAAGCCGGATCGCATCGCCGCCGGCGCCCGAGCCCGGCGGCGAATGCTCGAATACGCAGCGACTGATCTGCGTGCCATTCAACCCATTCACTGCAATATCGGTACGCACCGAATTGAGAAAGTGACAGTTGAGAACGGTGAGGTTGTCGGCCGGATCAACCGCGGTCTTGGGTTTTGAGGCACAGGCAATGCCCCAGTAACAGTTATCGAACTGGCAACCGCTGACCAGCCAGTCATGCATGTTGCGACTGGTTTGGTAGACATTGTGGAACGTGATGCCGGCGGTATTCACCGAATCGATATTGCGGAAGGTGCAATTGCGGATCTCGATGTTGCGATAAACGCTCCAGTCGTGGTCCGGCTCAAAATCGATACCACCAACGGATGCCGAGAGCTTGGCGTTGCCGATGTTTTGGAAGATGCAGTTGCTTACGATCAAGCCATCGCAATCGATGATCGACAAACCATTGCGATTATTCTTGACGACACCATCGAACAGACAATCTTGCACGCTGACCTGCTGATTGTAGCGCTGAGTCTTGTGCAGCGTTCCCGACCCGACATACATGCCATCGCCGCGAAAACCATAGAAGGTCACCTGCTGCACTTTCATGTCGGAAGTCGCATTGACCGCCAGCAGGTAATAAAACGGCTGATATCCGAATTCAGCCACCCGGCCGTTGAGCTTCAGATGATGGATCGAGATATGGCGCATATTGTCCGCAGCGTTAGCGGTACCGCCATCACCGACATAGGTCGCCAATAGATACTGGCAAGCCAGGCTGCCGTCGTAGGCCTTCAATTCGCTCGACGGACCGGCGCCATAGAACTCAACGTCCGATTTCAGGTTCAGTTGCTTGGTCAGATAGACGCCAGGCGGCACAAATACCTTGTTTCCGGCGTTGATCGCCGACTGGATCCCGCTGGTGCAGTCGTACCGGCTGGTACCCGCGCGAATGGCGGCGTGCTCCTCCTTGGGCAAAAAATCCAATACGCTTACTTGCTTTTGCATTTTGATCACCTCATGGAGTCTGTCGGAGGTATGCCTTTCAACCCACGTGTTTCGGTGATGGCCCGATCGAGCTCACCGGCTTAACTCTGGAGAGCGACCGCTGTATACCGTCGAACGCTCGCCCTGATGCACTTCGGTCTGCGCGATCGGAACCGCCCCCATACGCTGATAAAACTTGTGTGCCGGCCCGAGTGCCGCGCCGACAACGATCTTGAATTCCGCAACACCCTTGCTTTGGAAGAACTGGGCCAGCCGTTGATAAAGCGCCGCCGCCATATCCCGCCCGCGGCAGGCAGGGTCGAGCGCAATGCTCAACAACTCGGCGCGAGGCCACGACGACGCTTGAGCGTGGCCCCGGCTATAGCGAAGAATCTCGATGATCCGCCACACCCTCCGTGGCGATAACACGGATGGCAGCAACGCCAGCGCCAGGCGTGGCGCGTGCCGCAGCATGCGGCGATAAACCGGCCCCATGCCCATGCTGCCGGCAACAAAGCCGACGACGCGATCATCGCTCTCTACCGTCAACAGCACACTGTCCTCGCCTTCGTCGATCGCCTGATACAACAGCGACAAGAACCCTACGCCCAGGCTTGAAAGAAAGCCTTGGTCGATATTGGCGATATGAAGCTCCGCCACGCGACGATAGATTTCACGCTTGCTCATCGCCTCTGCATCCGCATCAGGTTCCGAACACTTCGGCCAAACCCATCGGCGGCGGCGGTAGGTTGCCGAAGACCCTCCACACGATCGACGACTTCGGCAGCAGCACCACCCAGACGGTCAGTACGATCAACAGAAAATACGTATGCAATCCTTGATTGGCGACGTACCATTCCTCCAGCGCCCCCTTATACGGCGCAATCACTTCGTCGTAATAGCGCTCCTGCTGCTGATGCTCATGCATCAGGTTTTCCTCATCGCGGAACACGATGGAGCCAATGCCGGACAAGCCCGGCCGCACCTTGACGATCTGATCCTGCACCAGTGCCGGAAAGGCGTCGAAGCAGCGCTGCGTCTGGGGCCGCGGACCGATGACACTCATATCGCCCTTGAGGATATTGAGCAGTTGCGGCAACTCATTGAGCTTGGTCTTACGCAGAAATTTTCCCATCGGCAGAACGCGTGGGTCGCCCTTTACCGTAATCGTCCCCGTGCCTATGTTCGGACTGTTCTTGAGCATGGTGGCGAACTTGATCAGGCCAAAGGATTGCCCGTGTCGCCCCACCCGTTTTTGTATGAAGAAAATTTCACCCTCGCCGGTGAAGCGCAACAGCAGCATTACTGGAAACAACAGCGGCGACAGCAGCAACAACGCCAGCGCAGAGAAAAACACGTCAAAGAAACGCTGCATGGTTACATCCTCCCATCCAGGTACTTGCCGGTTTCCTTGTGTGCGAAATCCGGAATCATGTGATTGAACAGGTCGACGATGGCTTCTTTTTCCCAACTGGCGCCACCGCGTATCGTGCGTATCGTGTTGAGAAAATGGCCTAGTTTGGCTTCGTCATAATCCGGCGTGTTCTTGATCACGCCAATGCTGGTGAAGCGCTGCAAATCCAGCGTCTCGCTATGCGTAAAGAACTCCTCGAAGTCCTTTTCGCCGGTGGTGTCGCTGGCGAAGAAATAACAAGGCCATTGCCGGCGGGCGATCAACTCGGCGGATCGATCGCGGGCTTCCTCTTCGCTGTCGCAGGCATAGGGCTCGTAGCCCAGGCTCTCCAGATAGCGCGTGGCAATGTCGGAAAACCGCGTGAGATGCAGGCTTTCGCTCAACTTGGGGAAAAAGATATCGCGATTGCCACCAAGCAGGCAGGACATCAGGCATAGCTCGCCGGACTCCTGCGGGGTGACGAAATAGCGCCGGACATCATTAGGTGCCGAAATAGGCTGACGCTTGGTAAAACGCTGATTGAAGCCATGCAACAAGGAGCCATCCGAAAAAGCCACATTGGCGAAGCGCGCAGTGGAAATGGGTAGCTCCATGCTGGATCGCATCAGGAACATTTCCATGATTCGCTTGCTGGCACCCATCATGTTGACCGGATTCGCCGCCTTGTCGGTTGACACACAGAAATATTTGCGCGCGCCATGCTCCCGGGCAAGCTCAATGGTCTTAATCGTATTGAGCACATTGACTTCGATCAGCCGCATCAGGGTAAACGGGTCTTTCTCGCTGCGCACATGCTTCAGGGCGGACAAATTAAGTACGTAGTCGTAGCCCCGCTCTGCCTGCAGCAGCGCCTCGTACTCGCGTCCGCCGCAATCAATGGCAAAGGTACGAAAGTCACCGTCGATATAGCCGAGCGTGCTGCGAATATCGCGGACCAGCTCGACCATGTTGTTCTCACTGATGTCGACGACGTGCAAGGCTTTCGGTCGACGCTTGAAAATCTCGCGGGTAACCGCCTGGCCGATCGATCCGGCACCACCAATAACCATAAAGCGGCTGGCGGCCACGCGCGCCGACAGCTCCTTTTCCTCGCGCTGTACGTCCACATCGAACAGCGGTTGCTCACGCCCGATCATTTGCAGCATGTTCATGGGTTCAGCGCCGGCAGTGCGTTATCGGGAACACTCGAGGGAATGTTGACTACGCGGTCTTCCAGCCAACGCGAGTTGTCGAGACCATCGTGCTGGCAACCGCTATACATCTCCAGTTGCGTCATCAAACGCCAGATCGGCCGGGTCATCACCCCCCGTTGGTTGCTGTACTGGAGAAAAGCATCGCGCTCGGCACGTGAATCCAGTACCAGTGCATTGAGCCAGTAATTGGATACCGCACCCGCTGGCGATGTCACGAAGTGCATGCCGTTGGCGTCGAAGAAGGCCTCATAGCGTGCGGCGATATCCGCCTTGATGCGCAGAAACTCGTCTAGCCGCTCCATCTGCGCGCAGCCCAGTGCCGCATTGAGATTGGGCAGCCGATAGTTGTAGCCGGTCTCATCATGGACGAATTCGAAAGGGTGCGGAACCTTGGCCGTCGTGGTGATGTGCTTGGCGCGTGCGGCCAGCTCGCTATCGTCAGTCAGAATCATCCCGCCGGCACCGGTCGTGATGACCTTATTGCCGTTGAAACTCAGTGTAGCGAGCTTGCCGAATCGGCCCGTATGCAGGCCATCGCGATAACTTCCCAACGATTCGGCGGCGTCCTCGACCACCGAAATACCGTATTCATCGCAGACCGCAATAATCTCTTTGATCCGCGCCGGATGGCCAAAGGTGTGCATCGGCAAACAGGCCGCAATGCGGCGCCAGGTCTTGCGGTTATAGCAAAGCCCATCTCGATGCACCGCGTACTCGGACAGAAAGGTGCGCAGCGCATCCGGGCTCAAGCTCATCGTCTCGCGATCCACATCCACGAACACCGCATGCGCACCGCAATAGGCCACCGCATTACAGGTAGCAATGAAAGTCAGCGCCTGGGTGATGACCTCGCTGTCGCGCTCGACTCCAGCCAACTGCAGCGCCACATGCAGTGCCGCCGTGCCATTGACCGTTGCCACGGCGTGCTTAGCCCCGGTGAACGCGGCGACTTTCTGCTCGAACTCGATCACTCGCGCACCGACCGACGAGACGAAATTCGAATCGATGCAATCGATCAGATAACGTTTTTCGTTACCCTCGAACACCGGTCGGTGCAGGGCGATCGGGCCGTCACCATAAATGCTTCGCACGACATCGAGTATGTCATCGAAGCGAGCACTCATTGGCAACGCCTCGTGTCGATTATTTTCTGGCATTGGGACACTCATACCACCCCCATTTGCTCTAGCATGGATTGATTGACTTTGTGGACGTCGTACTTGTTTTCTGCGATCGCGCGCGAACGGCGACCCATGCGCTCGATCAGGCCGGGGTCGTCGATAAAGCGCTGCATCGCCTCGGCAAGGCCGCTGACCGACTTGACCGGCACCAGGAAACCGTTGTCGCCGTCTGTCACGGTTTCGCGGCAGCCCGGCGCATCGGTGGTGATCACCGCGCGCCCCATGGCCATCGCCTCGAGCACGGTTCGCGGCGTGCCTTCGCGATACGAAGGCAGCACATAAATACTGCTGGCGGCAATCGCCGGGCGTACATCGCTCAAGCGACCGGCATACTCGACCAAGCCATCGGCAAGCCAGCTGTCGAGTTCCTGTTGCGCAATCGCATCGGGGTTCTCGTCGATCCAACCGACCAGGGCGAACACCACCGCCGGATGGCTGGAACGAATGTGTCGCGCGGCGGCGGCGTATTCGCGTACGCCTTTGTCGCCCAGCAAACGCGCGATAAGTAGAAAGCGAGGTGCCTCCGGCAAGGGCTCCACACGGTAGGCCGCCACGTCCACACCCGAGCCATTGACGACAAACGATGGCGTGCCAGTGGGCAAGATGCCGAGGCGACGAAATAGCGACTCGTCGTCCGGGTTCTGGAACAACGCCTTGTGCACGTTACGCAAGGCAAGCCCGTACAAGCGCTTCGCCAATGCACGCAGCAAACCCCGCCCCTGCTCCCCTTCGCCCTGAAACGTGTAGCCCAGTCCGGTGATCAGCGCATAGCGCTGCGGCACACCGGCGAACTTCGCCGCCAAGGAGCCGTAGATCACTGGTTTGATCGTGTACGCCAGCACGTAATCGGGGGCAATCCTGCGCATCAGCCGCCACAACGCCATCAGCGTCTGCAGATCGGTCAACGGATTCATGCCGGTACGCTGCAATGGAATATCGTGCACCGTCATGCCGCGCGCGCGAAGCGAACGATGCCACTCGCTGCCCTCGACCAACCCCGGCGCGGCGACATGCACGCTCAAGCCTCGCGCCAGCAAGGCGTCCAATAGCGGCCCGCGAAAATGCAGAATCGAATCGGGGAAACTGGCGATGAGGAGGAAGGTCATTCAGGCTACTCTCGAAAGCTCTGTCTGGTGCCACCGTCCCCCAACGGTATGCCATTACTGAAGCGTGCTACGACTGTTCAGCCAACCATGCCTGGAACATTAATACGGTCCATAAATGATGTTGCCAGTTACGCTTGCCACTCAGGTGTTCCGCCCATAACTGACGCACCGGGGCGGGCCGCAAATAACCCTCGCGCCGCAGTCGACCTTCGTCGAGCAGGCTTTCCGCCCATTCGCGCAAAGGTCCGCGCAACCAACTGTCCAAGGGAATACCGAAACCCATCTTCGGCCGTTCAATCAGCTCCTTCGGTACGTGCCGGTACAGCACCTGGCGCAACAGCCACTTGCCCTGCCCGCCACGAATCTTGAAACCAAGCGGCATGCGCCAGGCCAACTCGATCAGCCGGTGATCCAGCAACGGCACGCGAGTCTCCAGACTATTGGCCATGGCCGCACGATCGACTTTCACCAAAATGTCATCCGTCATATAGGTCTGCGCATCCATCGCCATCATCCAGTGCTCAAGGCTGTCTGTCTGTGGCGATGCACGCAGATCTGTCAGCAGTGTCGGCGGCTCCGTCGCGCCAATCACGATATGCGCCGGATCGCTCCAATGACTGGTCAGCTGGCGATAAAACGCATGACCATCCGATAGCGACAGCACACCGGCCAGCTTCTGTGCCTTATCGCCCGGTGTCGCCAGATGCAAACGCTTTGGCAACAAGAATTTCACGCTTTCAAACAGTCTGTCCCAGGCCGCCGGCGACAATGCACGCAAGGTACTCGCCGCGGCGCGACGCGCAAACAATGGCATCTGCTGCATGCGCCCCCACACCTTGCGGGCCGACAAGTATCGATTGTAGCCACCGAACAGTTCGTCCCCGGCATCACCACTCAAGGCCACGCTGACGTGCTGGCGGGCGAGTTGGCTGACCAGAAAAGTAGGAATCTGCGAGCTGTCGCTGAATGGCTCGCAATACATCGACGGCAATCGAGGAATGACCGCCAATGCGTTCTCGGGGCGAACATACAACTCGGTATGCTCGGTGCCCAGGTGCTTGGCTACGGCTTTGGCATGCACAGCCTCGTCGTAACCGCCTTCGTCGAAGCCGATGGTGAATGTCTTCACCGGTCGGCCACTGTGCACTTGCATCAACGCAGTGATCGTACTGCTGTCGATGCCACCGCTGAGAAAAGCCCCCAGCGGCACGTCGGCAAGCATTTGCCCCTGAATGCTGCTGACCAGTTGCGACTCCAGCGCATCGATCGCCTCGGTTTCCGAGCCGACAAATGGATTGCTCAAACCTGCATGCACCACATCGTTGAAACGCCAATAAGCCACGGTGACAGCTTCGCTTGCCGGCGTCGCCGTGACCAGCGGTATCCGCAGCAGATGTCCAGGCGGCAGTTTCTTGATCCCCGAATAGATACTGTACGGAGCCGGGATGCAGTTATGCCGCAGCAGCAAAGCCAGCGCATTACGGTCGATGTCGCCGCGGAATGTCGGGTGTGCGCGCAGCGCCTTGAGCTCTGAACCAAACACCAGGGTATCGCCCTGCCAGCCGTAGTACAGCGGCTTCTCGCCGAGCCGATCACGTGCAATCGTCAGCGCTCGCTCTTGTCGATCCCACAAGGCAATCGCAAACATGCCGACGGCGCCCTGCAAGCTGCGCTCGACCCCCCAGGCGACAAAGCACGCCATCAAGGTTTCGGTGTCCGAATGTCCGCGCCATGACAGCATGCGGCCCTCGGCGGCCAACTGTGCGCGTAGATCGAAATGGTTATAGATCTCGCCGTTGAACACCGCTACATAACGACCACAGGAAGAATGCATCGGCTGGTGGCCGGCCTGCGAAAGGTCCTGGATTGCCAGACGTCGCTGCGCCAATGCGATGCCTGCGGCCTCATCACACCACGAGCCATCATCGTCAGGCCCACGATGCAGCAACCGTGCGCCCATCCGATCGACCTGCTGCTGCATGGCGGTCTGCGAACCGCCCCGAGGCTGCCAGAAACCCGCGATGCCACACATCAGCGCGGCTCCAGGCTATGCAGCACACTGGCCAGGTGCGGTGCCTGCGCCACGATGCTGTACTCGCGCTCGACCCGCTCGCGTCCCGCACTACCCATGCGTTGTCGCAGGGACGCATCCGTCAGCAATCGATTCAGCGCATCCTCCCAGGCAGCGTTATCGGCGGCGAGATATCCGTTGTCGCCAGCTCGCACGATGTCGGCATTCACGCCCACCGGCGAAGCTACCACCGGCAAACCACAAGCCATGTACTGAATCAGCTTGTAGCCGCACTTGCCACGCTCCCATGGGCCATCGATAAGCGGCATGATGCCGATGTCCATGAGCGCAATGGTTGCCGCTTCACTGTCTTCTGACCATGCATGATGTCTGCTGCAAACCTGCGCCAGGGCCGCGCGGATGTCGAGCAGATATTTTTGCGTCGCCGGCGAACCGATCCAGCCGATCACCGGTTGCGCCCGATCGCGATGCGTCACGGCAACGTAACGGCGGTGATCCACTGCGGTGGGAATAATCTCGATGCGCTGCGCCGCTGCCTGACCGGCACGTGCCGCAAGGTAGCGGTTACCGGCAATGACACAGGATGCATGCCGCATGACCATGTCGATTTTCTTGCCGAGCAATCGCCTGATCAACGAACTCGACGATAAGTCATAGTTGTGGAACAAGGCGTCATCGTATTCAGCCACAAAAGGTATACCGGAACGGCTAAGCATCGATTCCAGCCAATAGGGTAAATAAGGAAACAGCTCAGCCTCGACCCACATCACGCTGTGCCTGTCCGCACGCAGCAGCTGGGTCAAACGCCGCCAGTAATATTTCCACAGATGTTTTCTCGCTGAAAACATGTGGCCACCATATCTGGCCTGCAAATAGGCGTCCGGGAACAACTCACAAATTTCCACATCGATGCCATGTTCGGCCAGCAATGGCAGGTATTGCATGCTGCGCAGGCGCGAGCTGGCGCCCATGCGGCCATGCGTGCGGCGGAGTAGTCGACAAAGAAGCCCACTACGGGAATGACATACATCCATTGGAACGTAAAAGCTTCGATATACGGATTGGTATTGGACGCCACGAAAGCCGCCATGAAACCGCAGAACATGAACTTCATGCCTGGCGTTAGTCGCCGCCGCATCGCCAACTTGGTCACCTTGACGGCATACCAGAAAAATAGCGAGGTGTAGATGATCGCCCCGACAATACCGACCCTGAGCACAGTAGCCAGCCAGACCAACTCATAACGCCATGGGTAGTCGGTGCTGCGGATGTAGGAGACGCCAATTCCGTGACCGACGCCGACCCCGCCACTGTCGAGAATGCCGTCGTACAGCGCATACGCCTGGCCGGAACGTGCGCTGCCGCCGCCGGAGGACAATTTGTCGATGAAGTTGCCGAAGATCACCGATAAATGAATATTGCCCAGTTCGCTCAATGCAAACACCGCGGCGATGGCGGCCAGCAACATTGGCAAGCCATAAATAGCCGTGACAAAAATCGAGCGGCGGCGCTTGTAGCCAATCGTCCGTGGAGTCAGCAACGCACCCAGCAGCAGGCCGATCGGCACCGAGAGAATCAGCGCCGAGCGCCCCGAGGTGATGATGCATATCAGCAGCGAGGCCAATAGCAGCATGCGCAGCAATTTGTTCTGAATCAATTCGGGTGAACTGAAAAAACCGCCGCACAAGAAAATCAGCGAACCATAGACGTGCATCACTGCGGCCGAATAGCCGTCGCTAGTGTTCACATTGGCCGATTCGGTGAAGAACGATACCGCGGCCGCGCCACCGATCCGGTAGAGCGCGAAATAAATCGCCACGCTGACGCAGCACAGCAAGGCCAGCCAGATCAACCAGTGGATGAGCCGCTCGGTGCCGACTCGCTGGGACAGGCTGGCTGCAATAAAGGTCCATAGCAGCGGCGAAACGATATAAATCGCCGTTACCTGCGCGGCGGCGATCCATGGCGCGTCATTCAAATAGCCCACGGCGATGTAAATCAGCGTCACCATGGCCGAGCCGGTATAGAACAAGAGCACCGTCTTCAGGCCTGGGACCAGCTTGAATCCATGCAGCGACAGCAGAAAACAGATCGCCAACATGCCGGCCGTCGGGACCTGCAACGAATTGGGAATGACCACGGATAAAAACAGCAACAACATCGACGCGCCAGTGAACAGGCCACGCACCGTCAGCAGATCCCGCCAGAAACGGCGTCGGCGCGGCGTGGCCGTCGAAGCCATGAGATGCGTTGAACTCATAACCGTCCTCGCGACATCGCGCACCGCCACCGTTGCAAAAGCAACATGGCCAGCGGCCAGGCGAATGAGCGCGACCGGCGCAGCATCAGGCAACCATGCCGCTAAGCCAGCGGTCAAACTGACGAACTTGTTCGACCTTACTGTACGCACCGATGCGACGTATGGCCGAGATGCCCGGCGAGGTCGAAAAAATACGATCTAACGTCCCTGCCGCTGTCACCTCATCGGCGATGAGTATGGTAATGCCCGCACCCGTCTCCGAGAGAATATGCGACGCCTCGTTCGTCACACCGGAAAAACAGATCACATCCGGCCCCGCCGCCAGGTACTCGAATAGCTTGCCGGTTGCGCAACCGACGCCGTCACCGGTAATCAGCAAAAGCTGGTTGCAGTGTTTCATCACGTCCAACGCCACCGGCCTGGGCACCGCATCCACCGTGCTGTAGGTGCAGCTCAGTTGACTGATGATGGTGCGCTCTACCGGGGCCAGCTCACCGATGAACAGCGCATGGGCATGCTGGCGCGCCTGATGGCTTGCGTTCATCGAACGAACAAAGCACTCCAGCGTGCTGATACGGCTATGGTCACTGGTACCGATACGCCCAAAATGGCCAATCACTCGCTTCCCGGCCGGCACGTGTTGCGCCATAAGCTGGGCAGCAGCGGCGTGACTGGCGTCGTCTTGCATCGAAAAATCGGCGGGATCGTAACCATTCGGCATCAGCCGGACCTGCTTGCCTGGGTAACGACGTTCGAAGTCGCTGACCAGCGCACGACTGACCGTGGTCACCAGTTGGGATGAAGCCACCACGCGGGTTTCGACCCATTGCCGTAGCAAGGCACTGAGTTTGCCCTGCCGACCCAAGGTCTCGAAGGTGAGGCCATCCCTGAAATCTTGCAGACAGGGAATACGGTGTTTTGCGGCCAGCGATCGGGCGGCGATCAGCGCATCGATCGGCGAATAGGTGCCGACGGCAATGCAGGCTTCGCCATCGGCAAGCCGCTCGCGACACAGTGCATCGGCGGCAGTGAGTGCGTTGACCAGCCAGATATCGCTGTGGCGTCCGATCAGGCGATCGGTCGCTGCGGTCAGGAACGGCACTTCAGCCACAAAAGCCGACAACAACGAGACGATCGAACTGGATACCGACGATTCGTTGCCGACGCAGCGACCGCGCAGATTCATCACCGTGATATCGCTGCCCGCGGCCATCATCGCCGCGCCGAGATCGGGCCCGCCATCACGCGCGAAAATAAACACCCGGTACTTCTGGAAGTCCAGATACTTCAACAGCCCCTTAAACCGCTGCGAAGCGATGTTATTGGTCGAATGATGAGTCGCGAAGACAAACAGATTGATTTTTTTCACCATGAAATCCTCAGCCTGCCAGCCTTGGCCAGCGCGGTTCGGGTCGCACTTGCGCATATGCGTGCATAGCGGTCAAAGCGCCTCGGTAACGCGTTCTGCGGCATGGCCGGTGCCGTAGGGTTGCACCGATGCCGATATCTCGCAGGTCAGCATCCGCGCGAAGGCTTGCTGGATCGCCTGTGGCGACGCGCCGACGATGCAGTTGGCGCCGATCTCGACCAGCTCGACCCATTCCGTTTCGTCGCGCAAGGTAATGCAGGGCTTGCCGTGGAAGTAGGCTTCCTTCTGCACCCCGCCTGAATCGGTCAGCACCAAGCGGCAATGCGCTTCCAGCCAGACCATCTCGAGATAGCCCACTGGATCGATCACCCGTACGTTGTCTGGAAAGCTGATGCCGGCCGAGACCATTCGCGCGCGGGTGCGCGGATGCAGCGGCAGCACCACCGCGATGGGAAGCGCCGCAAGACCGTCCAGGATCCCGCCGAGCCTGGCCCGGTCGTCGGTATTTTCAGCCCGGTGGATCGTGCAAAGCGCGAAGTCGTTGTCGTGCAAATCGCCCAGCACAGGGATCGCTGGCCGCCGCGCTTTTTCGCGGTAGTACAGCGCGGCGTCATACATGACGTCACCCACGACACGTACCGAGGGGCCGACAATCCCTTCGCTTTTCAGGTTATCGCTGGCACCCATGCTCGGGACCAGCAGCAACCCCGCCAGATGGTCGGTCAACACGCGGTTGATCTCTTCTGGCATGCGTCGATTGTATGAGCGCAGCCCTGCTTCGACATGGGCTACCGGAATATGCAGTTTGCTCGCTGCCAGGGCGCCGGCCAGGGTGCTGTCCGTGTCGCCGTAAACCAGCATCCAGTCGGGCTTTTCAGTGACCAGTAGCGCCTCGATCTGCTCGATCATGCGACCAGTGTTCTGACCATGCGTGCCACCACCGATACCCAAATGATGGGCCGGCCGCGGAATATCCAGCTCGTCGAAGAACACATCCGACATATTGGCGTCGTAGTGCTGCCCGGTATGCACCAGCACCTCGCGCACATCAGTGCGATATTTAAGCAGTGCGCGCGATACCACCGCCGCCTTGATGAATTGTGGCCGGGCACCGACGACAGTCACGACCTTCATGCAGGGACTCCAGCAAGAATGTCGGACAGCGTATCGATGACGCGGTCCTGATCGTCTTCCGCTAAGTCCGGCCCCATCGGTAGGCTCATGACATGTTCGGCCAGCCAGCTCGCCACCGGTGTGACGGCGTGGCTGTCGAAGTGCCGATAGGCCGGTTGTTCATTCAGCGGCACCGGGTAATGCACCGCCGTCGGCATGCCCGCGCTATTCAATTCGCTCTGGACGATTTCGCGGTGCGGCGTCAACACGGTGTACTGCGCGTATACCGATTGGTTTTCCGGCAGCAATACCATGGTTCGCAGACTTGTCAGTGGACTCTGGAGATCGTCGCCACTCACGGGTGCGGCATGAGCGATCCGCGCCAGCAATTTTTTCGTGTAGCCCGCACCGATGGTTTGGCGCTGCTCGCATTCCCATTCGAATCTCGACCACTTGGCCAGCACAATGGCGCATTGCAAGGTATCCATGCGTCCACCCAGGCCAATGCGAGTGTGGACATAGCGCTTGCTCTGCCCATGGATGCGGATCTCGCGTGCCGCCTGGGCCAGCATGTCGTCATCGGTAAACAAAGCACCGCCGTCGCCATAGCAACCCAGCGGCTTGCTCGGAAAGAAACTGGTGCAGCCAATGGTGGAAACGCCGCAGCTGCGCCGGCCGTGACTTACGGCTCCGAAACTTTGCGCAGCATCCTCGATCACCGGAATATTGCCGTGGCGCATCGCGACATCCTGGATGGCCTTCATATCGGCCATTTGTCCGTACAGACTGATCGGCATGATGGCTCGCGTGCGGCTGCTGATCCGCGCCTCGATCAAGCTCGCATCGATATTGCCTGTGCGGGGATCGACATCGACGAACACCGGCTTGGCACCGAGCAAAGCGATGACTTCGGCGGAGGCCGCGAAGGTGAACGGGCTGGTGATGACCTCGTCACCCAGACCGATCCCCAGGGTCATCAGCGAAATCAGCAAAGCCTCCGTACCGCTGGCCACGGAGACGCAATGCTTTACGCCGACAAACCGAGCCAATATCTGCTCCAGCTCGGCGACTTCGGGACCCATGATGTATTGGCCGTGTGCAAGCACAGCCGCGATCCGCCGATCCAGTTCCGGCTTGATGGCGTGCTGCTGCGTCTTCAGATCAATGAAGTGCATATCAGATCTCTTTGAGGATTTTTGCCGGCGTACCGCCGATCACGATGTTGCCTTGCGGATAGCTGCGAGTGACCACGGCACCCGCCGCTACCACCGTTTTATCGCCTAACACCACACCAGGCAGGATGACTGCATTCATGCCGATCCAGCACTTTTCGCCGATGACCACGTCCTGGCCGTCTTCGTGTTCATCGAGCGCATCCAGGCGATGATTCGCCGTAATGATGCCGACGTTGGGCCCGAGGTAGGTGCCGCGTCCCAGCTGGATTTTGCCCTTGAAATTTTGCAGATAAATGCCCGGCGACTGGAAGTTGTTGATGTCGTCTGGGTGAAACACGATGTTGTCCGGATTGGAGACATAACAAGTCAGGCCGCTCGGCCAGGGCAGCGGTCGTGCCAGCCGCAGAATGTTCCTCTGCCAGGCCGAGCGAACGGCCCAGAAATAGCCGCCATAGCTGGTATCAAAATGCCTACCTTGCAAATATTTTTTCTTGAAAAATAACGACAGCAGCAGCTTTGCCACCGGGGTGATCAGAAAACCGATCTTCTTGAGCGTGCGCTTCATCATTCAAATCAACCGATGCAGCGCGAAACGCACGACCAAGCCAAGCGCTAGCCACAGCAGCACGAAATTCAGGCCCGACCTCAACAGCTGTCGATAGTCTTGCCGCGTCAATCCAGCAAGGTTCGAAAAGATAAAGAAACAGGCGAGGTAGAAAACCGCACCGGATACGGCGTACAGCTCGGAAAGGCGACTAGGCAACAGCAGCGCTGCCGCACCGATGGCACCAACGCGCAGGCAAAGGCCAGCGATGGTCAGCAGCATCATGCCGCGCTGTTTGTTGCGCACATGCATAACCATAGACACCGGCGATGACATCAGCTGCGCGATAAACCATGGCGTCATCCAGGCCACCAGCACGCCGGCACGCTGCCATTTTTCACCGAAGATCAGCACGAACGCCTGCGGTGCCACCAAGGCGGCAAACAACAGCGGCCCAACCCCCGTCTTCATCAAGCCGCCGAGAATCTTCGCGGTGAACCCGCCCAGCGTACCGGCCCGGTATTCTTCCGGCGCATGCGCCAGATAGACTTGCGAAATGGCATTGCCGATCAAATTCATCGGCACCTGGATCACCCGCATCGCCAACATCAAGAAACCGGCCTCCGCACCCACCGCCAACGCCGCGATCATGATCACCGGCAATTGGATGCCACCGGTGTTTGCCAATGCCTCGAACGTCGAATACTTGGGAAAGCGGTCATATTGCCGAAACAGCCTGCGCATGCCCGGCAGGCTTACCGCGCCCAGCGCAGCTCGATCCACCGTCAATACCCGCGCGCCCAGGCCAACCACGCCGGCACCGCTAGTGATCGCCTGCCCGACCAATAACCCGGAAGGCACGAAACCGAGCCAGCCCATGCCGAGCTGTGCGCCGGCGCCGCCGATCGCCTGGGTCATCCGGGTTTTGGCAATAACGCCAAAGATTTTCTTCCGTGTCGCCCAATATTGCAGCGCGCTATAAGCGCCGGTGAGCAGCACGCCAATCGGCAACAACCATAGATAAGGCTGCAGCTCCGGTTGGCGGAGTAATGCCGCCACCGCGACCGGAGCCAGCAGAATCGGCAACGCCACCAGCATCGAAATCAGCAGGCAAAAGCTCAGCGCCAAAGCCAGCAGGTTGATTGCATCGCCATCGGTCTCTGGCATGGGTATGGCGATATCCAGGCGCAGACATGCCGCCACCGAAATAATCCCCAGCAATGACGCATAGACCGCCAGCACGCTGAAATCCTGCGGCGAATAAAGCCGGGTCAATATGGGCAATACCAACACCATCAGCGCCTGCGCAAACGCAGTGCCGCCGACCAATAACGTAATGGAACCGATCAGCCCGCCCTGCCGAAACCGCGCTATTTTTTCACGCAGCGGCACTGCCCATCTTCCAGCTGGTAAAGCAGACCTGTAGTCGGACATACGGTTTCACCCTTGCCAGTCAGCGGCAGGTCGAGTTGTTCGCCGAATTCGCTCATCCAGCCTATCTGTCGCGCCGGCACACCCACCATCAGCGCATAGGCCGGCACATCTTTGTTGATCACCGCGCCTGCACCGACGAAGGCAAACTCACCTATCGTCACGCCGCAGACGATGGTGCAATTGGCACCCAGCGTGGCACCCCGCTTGACCAAGGTATCGCGATACTCATCCTTGCGCGCCACCAGCGAACGTGGGTTGTAGACATTGGTGAAGACCATGCTTGGACCGCAGAACACACCCTCTTCCAGGCTTACGTTGTCGTATACCGATACGTTGTTCTGGATCTTGCAGTGATCGCCGATAGTGACTTTGTTGCCGACAAATACGTTCTGCCCCAACGACACGCCCTGGCCGATACGCGCGCCTGCGCAAACATGGACGAAGTGCCAGATGCGCGAGCCTTCGCCGATCTGGGCACCGTCGTCGATGATCGCACTGGGATGCTGGTAAAAACTCATGGCGATAAACCTTTCACTGGCGCTTTCAGCGGTGGCTGTTCTTGAGAAATGGATGGTAGTCCCCCTGCGCCCCCAATGGCTGGGTATTGCGGATCGCCGCGACGGTATTGATGGCGGTACGGTTAGCTTCCAGACCGTACCCGCGCCCCGCCAGGATTTCCTGGTAGCTGATCGTGTGCAGATCAGTGAAACCGCCGGAAAATTCGATCTCTTTACCGTCCACCGTGATCGAGCGGAAGGTGCGTTGTCCGGCGTCGCGCTGTGCCACCGGCACATCCTCCACGTTCACCGACAAAAACCAACGCACGCGGGCGTGCTCGTACTCAAGAAAACCGGCGGCCTTGGTTTCGGACGCGTAATGCACCATGTTTTCCTGCAGCTCACCAAAGATGAAATGCAGCATGTCGAAAAAGTGCACGCCGATATTGGTAGCGATGCCGCCGGATTTCTTGGCATCGCCCTTCCACGACTGCAAATACCAATGGCCGCGCGAGGTGATGTAGGCCAGATCGACCTCATGCTTGCTGGTATGCATTCCGCGCTGTACTTGTTCCCGCAGCGCAATGATCGCCGGGTGTACCCGCAACTGCAGAATCGTGTTGACCTTGCGCCCGGTGTCCTGTTCGATTTCCTTTAGGCCATCGATGTTCCACGGGTTGAGCACCAGTGGTTTTTCGCAGATGGCGTCGGCCCCCGAGCGCAGGGCAAAACGCATGTGCGAATCGTGCAGGTAGTTCGGCGAGCAGATCGAGATGTAATCAAGCCGATGGCTGTGATTGGCGCGACGCAGCTTGTCTACATGGCGGTCAAAACGCTCGAATTCGGTAAAGAAATCGGCTTCCGGAAAATGGCTGTCGATGATGCCGACCGAGTCGTTCGGATCATAGGCGGCGACCAGCTGATGGCCGGTATCCTTGATGGCCTGCATATGGCGCGGAGCAATGTAGCCGGCGGCACCGATGAGGGCGAAGTTCTTCATAAAGAAACGGCTCCGTAAACCTGCGGCGTCTGATAGCTCAGGTACCACTCAACGAACCGACGTACGCCCTCCTCCACCGACACCTTGGGCCGATAGCCCACCGCGTCGATCAGGCTGGACACATCGGCCTCGGTATCCGGCACATCGCCGGCCTGCAGCGGCAGCAGCTCCATCCTGGTCTTGCGGCCCAGGCATTGCTCCAACACCTCGATATACCGCAGCAGCTCCACCGGTTGCTCGTTGCCGATGTTGTAAATGCGATAAGGCGCAGTGCTGCTGGCCGGGTCGGGCGCGTCGCCGCGCCAGGCGGGGTTGGGCCCTGGCACCTGGTCCAGGGTGCGCACCACGCCTTCCACGATATCGTCGATATAGGTGAAGCTGCGCTTGTGCTTGCCGTGATTGAACACCTTGATCGGCTCACCGGCGAGGATTGCCTTGGTGAACAGAAACAACGCCATGTCCGGCCGGCCCCACGGCCCGTACACGGTAAAAAAGCGCAGACCGGTGCAAGGGACTCGATACAGATGCGCGTAGCTATGCGCCATCTGCTCGTTCGCCTTCTTGGTGGCCGCGTACAGCGTCAGCGGATGCTCCGTCGGTTGATGCTCGGAAAACGGCATCGCCGTATTCGCGCCATATACCGAACTGGTCGAAGCAAAGACCAGATGCTCCACCCCGTGATGACGGCAACCCTCCAGCACATGCAGAAAGCCGGTGACGTTGCTGCTCACATACACATGCGGATTTTGCGCCGCGTAGCGCACCCCGGCCTGGGCCGCCAAGTGCACCACGCGCTGCGGCCGATGTTCGGCAAAAGCCGCCTCGACCGCCGCACGATCCGCCAGGTCGGCCGACACGTGGGTATAGCCGGGGTGATCCATAAAGCGCGCTAGGCGTGCGTGCTTGAGATTGACGTCGTAGTAATCGTTGAGGTTGTCGAGGCCGACCACCTTGTCGCCACGCTCAAGCAGCTTCATCGCCACGTGCGAGCCGATGAACCCGGCGGTACCGGTTACCAGCACCGTCATGCTCATAGCCGCCCATCCACCGCGTCACGCGGCAACACGTATTTTACGTCGTAGACCACGGATGTCGGCTTGCCGAACGCCCGGATACCAGCGCCGCCCAAGGAAACGAACTGGTGATGGCCGACCGCGATGATGATGGCATCGTAGTCGTTGTTTTTCGGTGCCCCAATGGGCGCCAGCGCGTATTCGTGCTCGGCTTCTGCGGCATCGATCCAGGGATCGTGGACATCGATATCGGCGTTATAGCCCTTCAACGCATGCACGATATCCACGACACGGGTATTGCGCAGATCCGGGCAATTTTCCTTGAACGCCAAACCCAGGATCAAGATACGAGCACGCACCGGATTGATGCCCTTGCATACCATCAGGCGCACGACCTCGCTGGCGATATACGGGCCCATGCTGTCATTGGTACGACGCCCGGCGAGAATCACATCGGGATGGTGGCCGACCTCCTGCGCTTTATGCGTCAGGTAGTACGGATCGACACTGATGCAATGGCCACCGACCAGCCCCGGACGAAACGGCAGGAAGTTCCATTTGGTGCCCGCCGCCTGCAGCACTTCCAGGGTATCGATACCGAGCTTGTTGAATAAAATGGCCAGATCATTGACCAGGGCGATATTCAGATCGCGCTGGGTGTTTTCGATCACCTTGGCTGCTTCGGCCACCTTGATGCTGCTGGCCTTGTGTGTACCGGCGACGATAATGCTGGCATACAGCGCGTCGACGAAATCCGCCGTTTCCGGAGTGGAGCCGGAAGTGACTTTGAGGATGGCAGTGACCCGATGCAGTTTGTCGCCGGGGTTGATGCGCTCGGGGCTGTAGCCGGCGAAGAATTCGCTATTGAAGGCCAGGCCGGAGACTTTCTCCAGGATGGGAATACACACCTCTTCCGTGCATCCGGGATAGACCGTGGACTCGTAGATAACGATGTCACCGCGCTTGAGCACCTTGCCCAGACTTTCGCTGGCTTTGACCAACGGGCTTAGATCAGGACGCTTGGCCACATCGATTGGCGTAGGCACGGTAACAATGTAGACATTGCAGTCGCGGATATCCTCGAGTTCGGCGCTGTAACGCAAATGACTCGACGCGGCCAATTCAGCCGGCTCCACCTCGAGCGTGCTGTCACGGCCGGCACGCAACTCTTCCACCCGAGCCGCGCGGATATCGAAACCAATCGTCTGGTATTGCCGACCAAACTCAACCGCCAATGGCAAACCGACATAACCAAGACCCACAATCGCTATTTTGGCGCTATCCAGTTTCTGCATTTCGATCTTCCCGCGTCGTCATGATTCGAAATACAGCCTTTACTGGCGTAATTCGGCCCATATTTAAGCCGAGCCCAAAGAGCTCGGCTATGCATCCAAGACACCTAATGTCGCAGGCGCTTCTTTACTGCCGGCTGAAGCGTGAGCATAAATTTCATATACGTCCAGCATTCGCGATGCACGTCACTCTTTGGATGCTAAGACGTCTCAAGTTATACATTTCGCACACCATCATGGCGATCAAGATACACAACTCAATTCATTGATAGCGTGAAGGTATCGTTATGCAAAAAACACTTAAAAATAGCGCTTATTTTTGTTCTAGCGTGCAAGTTGCCCTTGATCGACACCACCAAGATGCCTATCTCGAAATGCATAGACACAGCAGCGCTTAACAAGCATTCCGACAAGGGACTTGTCGTCTCTATGACTTGTTATCAGGCACACGAAAGCGCATGGCCGACTTAATCCCATGGCGCTATCGGAAGGAGATCCCTCGGGGGATAGGGCTTGATTCGCTTATTTAATCGACACTCAACTGTCCATGATGATCCATGACACTTGCATGAAATCGATCGACCATGAACATGAAAAGGTTCGCTTGAGGCAACTTATTTCGTGCTTTTGTATTCATAGTAGCCATAGGAGTAATAGCCGCTGCTACGTTTTTCCAACGCGTTGAAGATCGCGCCTTTGATCTCGACGCCATTCTGTGCGAATCGCTGTTTGGCCAAGGCAATTTCGCGAGGCTGATTCAACCCAAAACGCACGACCAAAAGACTGGTGCCCGAAAGATGTCCGATGATCGCTGCATCAGTAACGGCGAGAATCGGCGGCGTATCGATGATCACCAGATCGTATAGCGGCATCAATCCGGTGAGCAGTTCGGTGAAACGAACATTCATCAACAACTCGGACGGGTTCGGCGGCACCTTACCGCGCGAAATGTATTGCAGATTGTCCAGCGAAGGCACCTGCCGGATCGCCGTCACCATGTCGATCTGACCTGAGATCAGTTCGGACAGGCCGCGATCGTGATGACCACCCATCACCTTGTGCAACGTACCCTTACGCATATCGCCGTCGATCAGCAATACACGCTGGCCGGCCTGAGCGATCACCGCAGCGAGGTTCGCCGAGACGAAGGTCTTACCGACCCCCGGGCTGGAACCGGAGATCATCAGCACATTGTTTTTGGCCTCCAGCCGCGCGAAATGCAAGCTGGTGCGCAGGCTGCGCAATGCCTCGATCGCCAGATCCGCCGGGTCACTTAGTGCCAGCAAATGCTGTTGACCATCGCTGCGTACGCGCTTGTCGCCCTTATCGCTGACAAAGGTTGTCCGCTCGATCTGACTGATCGGTATCGAGGCATATACCGGCATGCCAAGCTGCTCGATGACAGCAGGATCTTCCACGCCACGGCTCAACGCCTGCCGCAGGAACACGATACCGATGGCCAGGAATGCACCCAAGAACGTGCCACCTATCGTTACGATCGCCCGCTTCGGCTTGACCGGATGCGTGACATCCACCGCAGCTTTATCGACGACGTGCACATTGCCTACCTTGCCGGCACGGGCAATATCCAGTTGCTGTTCCTGGTTGAGCAAACCGGTATAGGTTTGATTGCTCACCTCAACATCGCGAGTCAGCTTAAGCAGCTCTTGCTGGGTATTGGGTAGATCGCCGACCTGCTTGTTCAACGCATCTTTCTGTGCTTCCAGCTCGCCGATTTGCTGCATCAATGCCATATGAGCAGGATGTGCTGCGGTGAAACGTCGATCGATATCCGCTTTTTGCATGC
>NZ_JAPDPE010000029.1 GCF_026283955.1 Dyella silvatica
GCATTTTTTCCCGGGCGTCAAAGTAGAAACCTTCCACGGCTTTGATGCCGGCAAGCCGCGGCATATCTACATCCGCGGGTTCTTCGACCTGTACTGCACCACCGGCCCGCGCGATACCAAGGCCTTCGGCGAGGTCGCCGCCAAGCTGGGGCACTTTACGGTGATGGAAACCGGCTGGCCCAAGCTCGACCCCTTCATGCAGGAGATTGCCGGCCCGCTCCCACCTGTACGCCAGCCGCCGGTCATCCTGTATCACTCCACCTTTTCGCCCTCCTGGAGTGCCGCCGAGACCTTATATGAAGAGGTGAAGAGGCTTTCACGCGATGGCCGCTGGCGCTGGATCATCACCTTTCACCCCAAGATGAACCCTGAGACCGTCGCCCGTTACAAAGCGCTGCAGAACGAATACCTGACCTTTGCCGAGAACGACAATATTCTCGAACTGTTCCCGCAGGTCGACTTGATGTGCTCGGACACCTCCTCGGCGCTCAACGAGTTCCTGCTTACCGGCAAGCCGGTGGTGACCTTCAAAAACCGGCGCCCCGGCCCGCAATTGATCGACATCGACGAACCCGCGCAGTTTGAGCCGGCCATTGAGCGTGCCCTGGCGCGGCCGCCTGAGTTGATGCAGGCCATCCGCGACTATGCCGACGCCATCCACCCTTATCGCGACGGTCATTCCAGCGAGCGCGTGCTCGATGCCGTGGATAGCTTCATTGCCGCCGGTGGCCGCAGCCGGCGACGCAAGCCGCTGAATCTCTGGCGCAAACTGAAGCTGCGCCGCCGCATCGGTTATTGGGGTCCGGCCTAAACCCAGGCTGCTGGCCTATCGGTCACTTGGGACGCGTTGTCCTATAGCTTGTCCACCCCGCCAGGCGGCACTGCGAGTGACCGGCTCCGGCTAGAATTGCCCCAACTTATCAAGAAGTCTGCCTGTGACGTCACGCGCCTACAGCCGAACCGAACACCTGCGCTCCCTTTGGCCGTGGCTTCCGCTATGGCTGCTTGTCGGGTTTTTGGCAGTGTTCTCCCATGGACCGATGCCGCTGTACTCCACCCGCACGTTGGCGGTGGCCTGGGAAATGTGGAGCCATGGCCATTGGCTGGTACCGCATATCAATGGCGCCCCCTATAGCGAAAAAGTACCGCTGCTGTTCTGGATGATCCACGCAGGCTGGTTTGTTTTCGGCGTCAACGACATCTGGCCGCGCGTGCTGGAAGTGCTTTTCGGCGGCATCGAGCTGATGCTGCTCGCCACCCTCGCGCGCCGACTCTTTCCTAATCGCCCGTGGATCGCCAAAGCGGCGCCGTGGATGCTGCTCTCGCTTTGCTATGCCTTTTTGTTCGGCTTGCAAATCATGTACGACGTGCTGCTGGCGGTCTGGGCGCTGGCGGCCCTGCTATGCCTGACCCCGGCGGCACACCGAACCGAGCCGCGCTGGCTGTTATTTGGCCTGTGTCTTGGCGCCGGCCTGCTGACCAAAGGCCCGGTGATGCTGCTGCATGTGCTGTTCCCGTGGCTGCTCGGCCCGCTGTGGAACGACTGGGCCCAACAACATCGCGCACGCTGGTATGGCCGCGGCCTGCTTTCCGTGGTGCTGGGCGCAGCGATCTTGCTGGCCTGGGCACTTCCTGCCGGCTTTAGCGGCGGCGATGCCTATCGGCAACGGCTGTTTTTCACCCAGACCGCTGCGCGGGTTGTCAGCAGCGTCGATTCCGCCGAGCCGCTGCAAAGCCATTCCCGCCATTTCTGGTGGTATCTGCTGTGGCTGCCGGTGCTGATGTTTCCGCTCAGCGCATGGCCTCGCGCCAGCGCCGCACTGGTGATGCTGCGGCGCCCGCTGGAACCAGGCCTGCGCTTCGCCCTGTGCTGGCTGCTGCCGACCTTCATCATCTTTTCGCTGATCAGCGGCAAGCAGCTGTATTACCCCTTGCCCGAGCTTGCCGGCGGCGCCCTGCTGCTGGCCGGCGCCATTGCCTTATTGCGTGAACGCCACCCCACGCTAGCCAACAACGGCTGGCTGGGAACCTGGCCACTAGGCATCGGCGGCATGCTGTTCGGCGTATTTCTGTTCTTGCTGCCGATGCTGGTCGCACACAACGAACTGCACGGCGAATGGGTGGATGCCGCCGCCGACCACAGCCGCTTCTTCAGCATCGTGTTCGTGCTGCTTGGGGCGTTACTGTTGCTGCGCGGCCGCGGCGAGATGCGCCGGCTGGCATTTGCCGGCCTGATCGGCACCCTCGCGCTCAATACCTTGTTTACCCTCACGCTGTGGCACAAATACGATCTGAATCCATCCGCGCACTTGCTCGGCGCCGCGGACGCCGAAGATCGGGTCATCGGTTATCTAGGTAATTACGAGGGCCAGTTCCATTTCGAAGGACGGCTACGCCAACCAATCGTGGAATTGAAAGAGGGCGCCTCGCTACAGAACTTTGCCCAGGCCCACCCCAATGGCTTGGTCGTGGCTCGCCCGGCCAAACTCGATGCCGACGATCTGCGCTACTCGTTGCTGGTGCAGCCGTTCCGCTCGTCGTGGATCGTGATTTGGCCAGCCTCGTCGCTGGCTGATTTGCGCGCCGGACATACGCCGCCGGAGCCGGAGCAGCCCACGCAGATCTACCCCATTGATGAGTGGCGCCACCGCACCATGCCATGAACGCCACGCTAATCAGCAACCTGCGAGCGCAATGCGATGGCCCCCGTGACGGTGCCTTGTTGCGCTTTGCTCTTGGGCAGGCCCTGCTGAGTGCAGGTGACGCCAGCGCCGCCGCCCTGGAGTTACAGCGGGCGGTGGACTACGACCCCAAGTACTCCGCGGCCTGGAAACTGCTCGGCAAGGCTCGCCTGACTAATGATGATCTTGCAGGCGCCAGAATGGCCTGGCAGCAAGGTATCGAAGCGGCCCAGGGGCACGGTGACAAACAGGCTGAGAAGGAAATGGCAGTGTTTCTACGGCGACTGCCGAGCTGAAGCCAGCGCCTGGCTGATCACTGGCCAGCCTCAGCGAGCGAGGGCTTACTCATACGGACTCGGTCGATCGCTGCGCGTATAGCGTTTGTAATGCCACTGATATTGCGTGAATGCCTGCGTCACACAGGCCTCGACGCCTTGATTGAGCGCCGCGCAGGCGGTCTGCAAATCCACCTCGGCCAAACCATCTGGCGCAGGCAACAAATGAACCCGAAAACCTTCGCCACGCGGCAACCGCTCAGCAAAGGCAAACAACACCGTGGCCCCGGTACGCGCGGCCAGCCGGGGCAATAACACCATCGTTTCAGCATCACGCCCGAAAAACGGCGCCAGCTGACCTTCACCCGAGCGTGGCTTCTGGTCCGGCAAAATGCCCACCGTGCCGCCGCTGGCCAGCCGTTTGTACAAGGTACGCACACCGGCCCCCTCCGCCCGCACCTGCTCCGGCGCCAAGGCACCGCGAGCCTTGCGCAGCAACCCCTCCACCGCGGCGATTCGCGGTGGCCGGTACAAAATCGCCATCGGCGTCTTGCGGCACAGCCAATAGTTGAGCAGCTCCCAGCAGCCAAGATGCGGGGCGGCAATAATTACCCCCTTGCCCGCCGCCAGCGCCGTATCGAACAAAGCCTCGCCACGCACATCGCGAATCAGATGCAGCGCCTGCTCGGCGCCGCCGCCCCAGATCTTGGCGATCTCCGTCACTGATTTGCCGCTTTCGATCATCACTTCGCGCAGCAGCGCTTGCTCAGCGGCAGCAGCCAGCCCAGGCCGCGCAATACCGAGGTTTACCCGGGTATGCGCCACCATCCGCGCCCCGCGCCATAGCGAGATTCGGCCCAGCCAGCCGCCGAAGCCATGCAACGCACGCAAAGGCAGCAAGCCCAATAAACGCAGCAGCAGATAAAGCAAATAGATATCGAAACGCATAGGCGCGGCAGTGTAGCGGGCAATCCAGCGAATCGCTGCCGTTAAACTGCCCGCTCCGCCTAACCGTGATGCTCCATGATCGCCTTGATCCAGCGCGCGCTATCCGCCCGCGTCGACGTTGACAATGAAACGGTGGGAGCCATCGGCCCCGGCTTGCTGGCCCTGGTCGCGGTGCAGCCCGATGATGGCGAAGCACAAACGCGGCGCATGCTCGAACGCCTGCTCGGCTATCGGGTATTCAGTGACGAGCAAGGCCGCATGAACCGCTCCCTCACCGATACCGGCGGCGAACTGCTGCTAGTCAGCCAATTTACCCTCGCGGCGGACACCCGCTCAGGCATGCGCCCCAGCTTCACCAGCGCCGCCACACCCGAGCACGGCCGCCGCTGGTTCGAGCGTCTGGTCGAATTAGCCCGTGCTGTTCACCCCAGGGTGGAAATCGGGCGCTTTGGCGCCCATATGCAGATACATCTGGTGAACGACGGCCCGGTCACGTTCTGGCTCGATGCACCGTGAACGTCAGCTCCTGACAGTTCGCTTCAAGCGCAACAAAATCGTCGGCAAGTGCCTGTTTGGCGCGATTTTTGCGTATACGTCTCTGCAAAAAAATCACTTGAAAACTGGTCAAAAAAGCAGCACATCGCTATACTGATCGGTTCCTGCATATGCGGCGGTAGGTATGAACAACAAAGCTCCCGAGCAACAGTCGGAAATTAAAGCACTCATCTCCAAAGGTTTGGAGCAGGGCTATCTGACCTATGCCGAAATCAACGACCACCTGCCTGACGATATCGTCGATCCGGAGCAGATCGAAGACATCATGGCCGTGCTCAAGGGCGTGGGCATCGAAGTACACGATGCCGCCCCCGACGCTGACCCGCTGGCCGACAACGCCCCGGGCAGCGGCACCGACGACGAAGCCGCCGCCGAAGAAGCCGTGGCGTTGCTGTCGGCGGTCGATGCCGAAGTTGGCCGCACTACCGACCCCGTGCGCATGTACATGCGCGAAATGGGTACGGTCGAGCTGCTGACCCGCGAAGGCGAAATCGCCATCGCCAAGCGCATCGAAGAAGGCCTGAACCAGGTGCAGACCGCACTGGCCAGCTTTCCGCAGACCATCGAGCTGTTGCTCGAGGAATACGACCAGCACCTGGACGGCAAGCGCCGCCTGAGTGAAATCCTGGCCGGCTTCGCCGATCTGGAAGAGGCCGCCGACGCCGCTCGCGCCGCCGCCGCCGAGGCTGCGGAAGCCAACGCCGCCAACGGCATCGAAGAAGAAGTCGAAGACGAAGACGAAGAGGCCGCCGGCGAAGACGAAGAAGCCGGCCCCAGCGGTCCTGACCCGGAAGAGGTCAAGCGCCGCATGGAATTGCTGCGCGACTACTACACCAAGTTCCAGAAGGCCGCCCCCAAGGCTGCCGACATCACCGACAAGAAAATCGTCAAGCTGCGCGACCAGATGGCTGAGGAATTCCTCAAGCTCAAGCTGCCCTCCGCACTGATCGACGGCTTTGTGCGCAAGCTGCGCGAAGTGGTCAACGACATCCGTCATCACGAACGCGCGCTGATGGATATCTTCGTGCGCCACGTGAAGATGCCGAAATCCGAGTTCCTCAAGACCTTCCCGAACAACGAGGGCAATCTTGAGTGGGCCGCCGAGCTGAGCCGCAAGCGCCAGAAATGGTCGCCGAACATCAAGAACCACCGCGAGAACATCGATGCCGAGCAAGAAAAGCTCGCCGCCATCGAGCGTCAACTGTTCCTGCCGCTGACCGACATCAAAGAAATCAACCGCACGATGTCGACCGGTGAAGCCAAGGCACGCCGCGCCAAGAAAGAAATGGTCGAGGCTAACCTGCGCCTGGTGATCTCGATCGCCAAGAAGTACACCAACCGCGGCCTGCAGTTCCTCGACCTTATCCAGGAAGGCAACATCGGCCTGATGAAGGCGGTGGACAAGTTCGAATACCGTCGCGGCTACAAGTTCTCGACCTATGCGACCTGGTGGATCCGTCAGGCCATCACCCGCTCCATCGCCGATCAGGCCCGCACCATTCGTATTCCGGTGCACATGATCGAAACCATCAACAAGCTCAATCGCATTTCCCGCCAGATGCTGCAGCAGTTCGGCCGCGAGCCGACGCCAGAAGAGCTGGCTAAAGAAATGGAGATGCCTGAGGACAAGATCCGCAAGGTGCTCAAGATCGCGAAAGAGCCGATCTCGATGGAAACCCCGATCGGCGACGACGAAGATTCGCACCTGGGCGACTTCATCGAAGACACCAACGCCAGCTCGCCGGTCGAGTCAGCCACCGAAACCGGCTTGATGGAAACCGTGCGCGATGTACTCGCCGGCCTCACCCCACGGGAGGCCAAGGTGCTGCGCATGCGCTTCGGCATCGACATGAACACCGATCACACGCTGGAAGAAGTCGGCAAACAGTTCGACGTCACCCGCGAGCGCATCCGTCAGATCGAAGCCAAGGCCCTGCGCAAGCTGCGTCACCCGAGCCGCTCGGAACAGCTGCGTTCGTTCCTCGACATCGACTGATCAGCCGTCCATTCGCAGCAACAAAAAGCCCCGCTCTTGCGGGGCTTTTTGTTTTACGCGAACCGTTTGATGCAGCGCCAAACCATCAACCGACGTCGTAGAAAAATTCTTCCGACACCACCTTGCCTTCATGCGTACGGTACACGCCGATTTCACTCATCTGCATACGGCCGTGCCCTTTCATGGTCACGTCCATGCTCATCGACAAGCTGAACCAGTTACCCGCCACCACCGGATCGCTCACGCTGCCGCCGTGTACCGCCTCGATCGACGCGCTGAACTGACGACCCTTCTCATAAATCGCCTCCAGCCCGCTGACACTGCCCAGCGCCCCCGGCGGCAATCCATCCGGCTCGATGCTTACCGCATGCTCGGCATACAGCTCGCGCTGAGCCTGCTCATACTTACCCTCACGGCACAACTCCACCAGACGCTTGGCAATCGCTTCGGTATTCATACGCAGCACCTCGCTCATCAAGGGACGCCAAGCCTAGCCCCAACCAGCCCAAAGAAGCATGTGAAGAATGGCATCGCGCACCCACTCGACGCTCGCCCCCACCGCCGCTACCATGGCAGACTTTGCTGCAGCGACCACGTCGCCAAAGCGGGCCTATAGCTCAACGGTTAGAGCAGAGGACTCATAATCCTTTGGTTCGAGGTTCGAATCCTCGTGGGCCCACCACTGTCCGTAACGCTTGCTGTTGTTGTTAGCCACGAGCCCATAAGTTGTTCGAATCGACAGCTTATGGTGCACACGGCTTAGGCAATTTATGGTATTTGCGCACAAAGCGGTAGTGTTGAGCTCGGTCCTCTACCGGGGTGGAAAGGCGGCGCTGTGTCAGGCGCTCCAGCCTCAAGCTCACAATATGCCCGCTACCGAGCCGAAGCGGAACTAGCTGATTACGGAGTTGAGGGAGATAGCGACCATGCGGATCGAACCAGTAGGGGCCTTAGCCCAGATAGCGACACTGGTCGATAAACATGTGGGGGCCGAGGCGTCTAAACAGGAGGGAGCAACGAAGTGGGCGAGGCCATAGCTGCCGCAATTAAGGAGAGTGAGTCCCAAGGGGCCTGATCTCAGACAACGATGACTGAATTCGGCACGTGTGTGTGTTCAAAGAAGTGGTTTGGAGCGACGGATCGTTATGAGCTTCTACCTACGAAAAAGTGTCTCGGTTGGCCCTCTCCGTTTCAACCTCTCTCAAGGCGGTGTTGGTGTCTCGGTTGGAATTCCGGGATTCCGCATAGGAACTGGGCCTCGCGGCAATTATGTACATATGGGACGAGCGGGTGTCTATTACCGCGCTACATTGCCGGCCGCAGGAAATTCACGGCGCAACGCGATATCCCGCGGCGCCTCTGTTCAGGAGGCAGAGATTCCCGATGGCACACACGCCCCACTAACTGAGATTGATTCGGCAGACGCCTCGACAATTGTCGACTCATCATCACAAGAGCTACTTGACGAGATCAAGGTCAAGCGGGCTCGGGTGCGGCTTATGCCTGCTACAGCACTCACCGGCGGCTTGGCTTCCTGGCTCGCATGGTCCAATCAAGTGTCGCTGGCTCTTGTTTACACTCTAGTCGCCGCCACAGTCATCTTAGGGGTGCTTGCACATACTCGGGATGTCCTGAAGAAAACCGTTGTACTCTTTTATGTGTTCGACAGTGAAATGGAACGAGCTTATGGCTTCCTCCACCGAGCCGGCCAAAGCCTCTCCAGCGCTGCAGGTGCATGGCATATTGAGGCACAGGGCGCGGTATATGATGGTAGATACCATGCCGGGGCAGGTAGCCTGATTAAGCGCAGATCCACAAAGATTGCACGAGCAATGCCCCCGGGAATAAAAACGAATGTCGAGACGATTTCCATCGACGTCGGACGGCAGACCCTTCACTTCCTTCCGGATCGAGTCCTGGTGTATCAAGGATCATCGGTGGGTGCAGTTGGGTATAGAGAGCTACAGGCGCGGTACAAGAGCACGAACTTTATCGAGGACGGTTCACCTCCGTCTGACGCACGAGTTGTCGGACACACATGGCGGTTCGTCAATAAGAATGGAAGTCCGGATAGGCGCTTCAACAATAATCGTCAGCTTCCAATTTGCGAGTACGACGAGGTTACGTTTACAAGTCCCTCTGGTTTAAATGAAATGATTCAGGTGTCGCATGCAGGAACGGGCGACGCGTTTGTCAACTCAATACATCTCCTAGCGCGCATGCTACCTCGCGGTGCGACCTGACTTCGCGCACCGTATCGACAATGGGGCAAGAGCGGAATTGTGAATAGAACACGCTAAAAGCGCCTTATGAAGTCCCTAACTGGGCACAACCAACGTTTGCTATCGATATTTTCCATGACAGGCAACCACAAGCTGCCTGTCGCGAAGGGAATGCTTCGTGAACGCGCCGTTGCTGAATTCATTATGAAACGTCCTCGTTTTTCCGAGTCATCCGAAAATAGAGGTTAGTGATGATGCCATGGTGTAACAAATGGGTGCGAGACCGCCGAGCGATCGATGCGGACGGTCGTGGTTGTAGCGGTGTTGCCAGTCTTCGGTCATGCACCGCACCTCGGTGAGCATGACCTGCAGACCGCATTCGACCTGCTTTAACGTGGCGACAATCTGGCTCTCAGTGAACTTGCTTTTGCAGATCTTCGGTCTCCTTGGGACTAGTTTTCCCGGAGACCTCTGGTTAATGGTTTCATCATTTGTTCGGGCAAAGCTGCGCCTCCAGCATCCACTAGCTAGGTCAATAATTCACGCTTCAACGAGCAGATGCCTGGGTCGCGCGTAGAACCGCTGACAATGCGGAACCCTCTCCACACATAGATGCTAAAGCTGCAACGGGGTGGCTAGGATCCATGGACTCGCCCTCAGCATAGGTGGTTGCTGCCGCAGCACTTTGACCACTCTCAATCTGGGCAGCCCATTTTCGATACAAAGCGGCTGCGAGCACTGCGCGCGCTTGACCGTAATTCATCAGACTTAATGCTTTTCGGGATTGCAGGATAGATGAGTCGTAATCATCGCGTGTGCAAAGTAGGAATGCCGCGTAGTTGCCGTGAGCCCAGGCTGTACGCGGCTCATGTGCAATAGCCGATCTATAGGCGCGGTCCGCTTGATCGATCTGACCGGTGCTCAGATAGCAGTGAATGACTCCTTCGCGTGCGCTCGCAACAGCTTTGGCATTTCTGTCAGAACCATTTAAGACACGGTTATACCGCTTTGCTGCCTCCTTGAAGTTACCTTCATCAGCCAAAATGGCGGCCCAATTATTTTGCAACCATGGGTCGTTCGTGCCTAAAGCCTCTGCTTTCTTCAGCGCGGCCTTTGCATCAGCTGGTCGACCCATCAGTCGATAAAGATGCCCCCCAAGAACGTATGCCTCTGAGAAATTTGGTTGCAATCTAAGCGCTTTTTGCAGAGAGCTATCGGCATGTGCGAGGTATTCCGGGAGTACGTTTCCACTGTTTGTGGCACCGCTCATAATGAAATATCGGGCGTACTCACGGTAAGCCCATGCGGAATCAGGATGATCTAGTAACTCAGCATCAAGCTTCTCTTTTGCTTGATTGAGAACTGCCGTTTGTCCCCTCCAGCTATCAAGCAATGCAGTGGCCTTCTGGACCGTTATAGTCGGCTGTAGCTGCTGCTTTGTATGAGCTGCTCCATGCGAAGGTTCCGCAGAGACCATCGTTGCAATTAAACTAACTATGGAGATAAGTACGGCTACTCCTGCAATTCGCATCCTCACGACATCCCCTTGTTGCTCACAACTGAACGCACCTGTGGTACGACCATAAACATTGCCCCCATAGCAACGTTGATATAGATACTTAAATTCGGATCAACGTGCAGCCGAAACATCGCTGCTCTTTATCCACACTTCGTGTGGTGCCGATGGCTGATCAGGCAGATTTACAACTAATGCATCGTAACTATCACCTTTCTCAATACGAAGCACATTTGCAGTCTCGTTGTCTTCAAAAAGGCCGCAGTGACCGGCGTGTAAGTAGTCGTAAAGCTGCGAGCCGTTTTGTTGGGCTTTGAGAGAGCTAGCTTGGTTAAGCTCGCCGAGCGAATTGCAACCAAAACTTCCGCGACGGGGATAAACAGCTTGCCCCGTCTTAACCAATTGTCCGTCAGAGGAAGCAGCAGTTAGGTGCCCTTGGCAAGCCGCTATAGCAAACAATGTCAAGATGGCACATGACACCCGGGTAAGAAATTTCATGAAAGTTCCTTATGAATAGAGAAATCAGCTGTTCGAAAACAATATAGCTGAGCATCCGAAAAGCAGTAATCAAGTTATTCCCTCGACGCCCAGTGCCGCTTCGCTTTATCTGCCTGTTCTTCGTACACCTCGCCGAGATCGCTGCAGCTCGCTTAGCTTTAACTGTCTGCTTTCGACCCAAAGCAGACCTCATTGAATAAGGCACACTTGCAGTGCAGGCTTGAGCGGAAAAATGGCGACATCATTTGTTTCGACGAATTTGTGGCACCATTTTGCACTTCTCGCAGCCCATCCGTAACTTGCTACGCTATTGTCACCCGCCCGATAACGTTACACATGGTGCTTCGATGAAGATTTCGCTGAATGCACAGCTGGGATGAGGCTGCTTCGCTTTGGCTGGTTGAAAAGAGGCACAAGGCCACGTTCATCAGGACGAACGAAAGCTTGTCTGGCTAGCCACGCATTTCTCGGGTCGCCTCCTCTCAGATATCACGCGAGACATGATCATGGTTGCTGCCTGGGCTCAGGCAAAGGCAACCTCACCGGCAAATGCAAACCGCTATCTTGCTCTCGTGCGCGCGATTCTTCGCCGAGCTTGTCGCGTATGGGAGTGGGTAGACCGCATACCTTACGTCGAGCTATTCCCCGAGCCCGCTGGGCGGATTCGTTGGATCACTGCCGAGCAAGCACGTGATTTGCTGGATGAGCTACCCGACCATCAGCGAGATATGGTGCTGTTTGCGTTTTCGACAGGTCTCCGTCAGGCCAATGTGTTGCACCTCGAATGGCATCAGATCGACATGACACGCTCGCTAGCGTGGATCTATGCAGATCAGGCAGAAGGTCGCCGCGCCTTCTCGGTCCCTCTCAACGATACCGCGCTATCTGTGCTTCGCCGTTGCAAGGGTCTAAGCGGCCATATTCATACACATGCCTCGCCAGGCGGTGCGCGCTGTGGGCCATGACTGATCACTATCGCTATGGCGGCCTCCGAGCTCAGAAGGAAACTAGGACACATGAGTCGAACAAGAATTGAATTTCGCTGCCTCGAGTGCGGACAATCGAACACACAAACGATTCCCGTTCCTGATGTTGACTGAGCGACAGACCCATGGGATTCCTGGGTACCCGCCTTAACGCGCACACGAAGAGCAACAGAGTTGCGTGTGCTTCCTCTGTCAGTGACCTCTCGGAGCATCAACACAT
This sequence comes from Dyella silvatica, assembly GCF_026283955.1. Taxonomy (GTDB): domain Bacteria; phylum Pseudomonadota; class Gammaproteobacteria; order Xanthomonadales; family Rhodanobacteraceae; genus Dyella_C; species Dyella_C silvatica. The sequence goes on from NZ_JAPDPE010000029.1 coordinate 11,898, forward strand.
GATCACCCGGCGTAACCTTCGTCGCCACCACCTCTATCTGACTACCCCAATGCCAAACGCCTGCCATCGGCTCGTCATCGATCGACAGGATCCATGTTGAAGGCCTGGTTTCCAGAATCGCGACTTCACTGTTCGTCAATGATTTGGCTGAAGTTGTTGATTGGTATTTCGTAACTATACTTGTTGAGCAACTCGCGATGAGCGAGCAGGCGAACAACAGAGCAACCTTCTTCATACCCCCTCCATTTTAAGAAGCGACTTAATATTTGTTGCCTATTTGGTCAACTTCGTCAGAGGTAGGAAGCACGGCCAGCGCAGCCCTTCCCGATTCGCTAGCATACAAACCCCGGCCAGCCTGCCCAGAGTTCGCAATGCTTCGGTCGCATGTCAAATAGACGCGCATCCATGTTGCCCCGTGAAGCCCAGACATCTCCAGCTAAGTTGCGGTTGCCTCGGGTCGAGGCCGGTCATTGCGATATCGGCCAAAACTCCACTGTATGCAACTCCGTATGCGGAGAGGTTGACGTTGCGAAATGAAGGCCGCGAACTAACAGACCGGCCGCTCGGTCGAACGAATCCTGACCTGAACTTTCGAGCAGCACGCTATTTACGATAGCCCCACGCTCATCGAGAGAAACCTGAATCGTGACCAATGCTGAATAGTGCGTCCCATCGATTTGTGATGGCCAAGGCAAATGCTCAGGCAACTCGTAGGCGTCACCAGCGTAGAAGCGGTGTACGAGGGGAAGTTTCGGCGATACGAGACCATCATCCGCGGGGTAGAGCCCATTCCATGGATAGCGTGGGTTCATCCGAACAGTCAGGATTTCCCAACGCCGCTCATCGCCAGGTGGAAACCGGACCATGGCGAGGTGCTCGTCCAGCCAGGCATCGAAAGTAGCGTAGCGGTCAGGACCAAGCGCTTTTCTATCAACGACGGCACCGCGCTTGTCCACCATGACTCTCATCGGCATATCGAGCGCCACTGACTGGCCGCGGGCATCTTCCGGCCAGTGAATTCTGCTTGATCTGATTCGAAATGTTTTATCTGCGTCCGGATACAGGCTCATGCTCCATCCGATCAGCATTGCTCTTGCCACATTCGGTACATCAGGAAAGAGCAACGGAGTGCATTGGATGGCGTCGTCGGCATCGTTGGCATCAACGGTGACCTGTGCGCCCACAGTGGATGCGAGGTTGATAGACGCGCGAACGTAGCTAATCACAGGAACGCCGTCGAGCTTCTTTACTGGCGGACGCATGCCACGAGCGAGACGCATCGCCTGTGCATCGAGGGATGGACTACCCGCACTTTTGGTCAGGCAGCCGGAAATGACATCACCATGCGGGTCTATCAGCAGCCGTGCCACGGCGCTCACCTTGCCTGGTTGATCCGAGGCTCCCGCCAGTGATTCGCGGCCGTTAACCTCAGCGCTACCAGCCCAAGCCAGCGTCGACAATGCAATGGCACAGGTTAACAGCGGCCAGGCCCGCAAGAGCCTATACACAAGACCATCCATGCTTCCTCCCCCAGGAAACCGTTGCGAATTTTCCGCAGGACGTTCGGCCCGAACCGATGCCCGCGCCCCGTCCCCGTAAAGGTAACCGGCATCCTGGCCCGATCCAAGGCCTTACGAGCATTGAATTGGGTGATATTCCGCGCGATGATGGCGGCCACTGACCGCCTATTTGCGCGGAAGGCAAGGGGGCTTCACGGTTTACAGGTTCACTGCCGAAAGGGCGGTTGCTTACGTGCGCCCGGCACAGGCTCGACATCCCAGGAGATCCAATGATTCGACGCGCTATTGCGTATTCGATGGTCGTAATGTTGACCGCCTGCGCCACCATCCCCGACAGCCCGGCCAGCATCGACACCCAGTATCAGGCCGCAAACCCCGCACGATATCCAGCTCAAGCCATCAGGCAGCGCCATGCAGGAACATCGATGTTATTCATCGAGATCGGCGCCGATGGACTTGTCCATGACGTCAAAATCTTCCAGTCGAGCGGCTATCAGGAACTTGACCAGGCTGCCATCGCGGCCGCCTATATGTGGCGCTATAAGGCGGCAATCATATCTGGACATGCTGTGGCGTCCTATGTGCACATTCCCGTGAATTTTCATTTGAACGACACGGCGCCGGTGTGGAAGTGACGCTTGTAACGCCGGTCGTGCCGCCCAGTATGGCAATGGTTTGACGACGCGAACGCACCCAGGCACTGCCTCTCGCGTAAACCGCAGACCGTGCGCACCAGCCGAGTCTTGCAGAAGTGCCTTGTCCGTTCACTGGGATCCACGCATGAATCTCGCTCGCGCGTGTTGCTTCGCTCGGTCGAAGCGCAGTTGGCATGCGGCGATTGACGTTGATGGATGTCGCTCGCGCATGGCCCGATTAGGCACCTTGCTGCTACCCAGTTGAGGCCGCCGTCGCAAGCTGACCTTCCCGGGACAAAACTTGTAGAGCCTCACAACAGCAGGCGGCCTGTGCTCATAGCAGATTCTTTAGCTGGCAAATATCACCCCTGGATACAATCTGGATATGCGCCTTCGGCACTCGTCTTAATTGACGATCCTGGCAAGAAATATCGGGTCTGCGCCACCCGAGCCATCAGCCATCAGAGCCTATAGTCCGCCCATTGTGGAGATGCTTGCTAAGCGACAGATCACGCAGAGGATATCTCGCTCACACCGGCGGATTCGAGACGATGGACTTCGTCTGCGTCTGGCGGCGACGTTACGGTCGTCTTCCAGCCTGTAGGGCTTTGCACCAAACGGATCGAATTCAGACCTTTCGGTTCGGGAGCGACGCCGCGACTTAGTGACCACAATTCGATCCAACGGGGCCGACAAGTGACGGCGACGACATCGGGGTGATGGGGGCCGTCCGGGAACCAGGGACGTAGCGTCTCTCGCCACAGTGCATTCTTAAGCGCCGGGTCATCGCTCACGCTCGCGTCACCACCCAAGGTCACGTAGCTGCGGCCCGCTTCGTCGAGGAATGTGAGGCTGAGCGAGCCAGCGCGTGTCAACTCGCGGATCTTGCGGGTCTTGCGACTGGTCATGAATTGCACGCTTAAATCGTCGTCGACCTTGAGGTGCTGCACCACACGGGCATTCACCTCGCCGCCGTTGGGCGTGAGCACGAAACACAGCTGACAGCTGGCGACGATGGCGCGGGCCTGCTCGAGATATTGATGAGGAGTCACATTTCGTCCTTTTAATGAGCGTTGATGGTGATGAGCTCAGCGCATTCACCGCCACATGCTGTCAGGCGTGAATGATCACTGGCCGCCAGAATGACGGGTGGCGCATGTTGTCTAGGTCCAGCGAAGCATACGAATCTGCAGTACTTCAGCCGTCTGCGGTGCGCATCGCCAGGCAGCACTTGAGCGCCCGCCCGAATCAGCCGAAAGCCCGCTCTCTGGGCTGGTGCTGGGGTGGCTTTTTCGTTTACGCCTTGCGGACTAATTTAAGTCAACACCATGAGCTCTGGCGGCATCCAGCGCCGCCTCGCAGGCGGCCCGCAACAGCGAATCGACGTCGCTCGGTGGTGTTTCCTTGTGCGCAACGTAGCGGCGCACAGCGGCATACGGCATGTCGACCAGCGCGAAGGTCACCGCGCGCACCCGCGGCGCCGAGCCTCTTCCGAACAGGCGGCGCGTGATGTCTTGCAGCGCCGTGTTTAATTGGCTCGCGAGCTGCTGGGCGCCAGCGGTCATGGCGGCGGGCCAATCGCTGCAAAGAAAATCTTCGCGGCGGTGCGTCAGCAGGATGCTGGCGCCTGCCGGATCTTCTCTGACCCAACGCGGAACCATCAATGCGGCGTCGAGTGCGGCTTGTCTTGGATCCGATGCGTCGAGGGCCTCGACGAAGCGGCTCTGAAATTCGGCAGCGGTGCTGAGCCACACTCGGCCTAGCAGCTCATTGCGTGTTTTGAACCGATGATAGATCGAGCCGCTCGACGCACCCAACGCCTGGCCTACTGCGCCAACCGTAGCGGCGGCGGGACCATCGGCTGCAATGATCCGCGCCGTCGCGGCGATCACGTCGTCCTCACTAAAGATTGCTTGTCTGCCCATTGATAAAATATATTAGCCTCTAATATATAAATCAAGCGACGCAGGCATCCATGGTGCGGTCGCCCCTTGCCAACGTACCGGCTATCCCGAGACCAGGTTTAGATATCGAGCCCCCATGAACAAGCCACTGCTTTTTTCCGCTGTGCTGGCGGCCTTTACCGCAATGGTCCACGTCCTTGCCGGCGGGGTGACGGTTGCCGCTCCCTTGCTGGCTTCTTCGCTTGACCTAACTCCCAAACTTACCCTGTACGCCGTCTGGCACTTAGTCTCGGCCACGCTGGCCCTGACATCGGTTGCACTACTTATTGCGGCGTTCCCTCGCCATGCTTCGTCATCTCGCTACCTAGTCCTCTTTATTTCAGTGCTTTGGCTTGGATTCGGCGGGGTCTTCATTCTTATTGCATCGATACGGCCCGAAGAAGGACTCCTACTTGAACTTCCGCAATGGACGCTGCTGCTACCGGTAGGGCTGCTTGCACTGTGGGGCAGCATCCGTACTGGAAACGACGAGCCGTACAAGAGCCCATGATTGCAGCGGCATCGGAGCTGCAGTCCCCACGTACGGTTTGCGAATGCAATGCTCGGCACCACCCGGCGCGAAGCCGGTTCGTTCGATGATGCGGACCAGTCGCGTCGTCGCCCCTGACTCCCTACAAGTAGCCCTATAGCCATGCTTAAAGCCATCGCGCCCGATATTTGGCATCTTCAACATTATTTCGTAGCGAGTGGCCTGCGCGTGTCGTCGCGCATGACCGTCGTTCGACTTCAGGACTCATCGTTATGGCTGCATTCCCCGGTACCAGTATCGGCCGCCGTACGAACACAACTCGCTGCCCTTGGCAAAGTGCGATACATCGTGGCGCCCAGCAAAACGCATCATCTGTTCGTGCCAGAGTGTGTCGCCGCCTTTCCTGACGCCATCTTGTTCGGTGCCCCAGGGCTTCTTGACAAGCGGCCCGACTTGACGAATATGCGTGAGCTGAGCCGGTCAGTCGAGCCGGAGTGGGCAGAGGATTTTGAGCAGACTTTTTTCGACGGCATTCCGTTTGGCAATGAAACGGTCTGGCTTCACAAACCGTCCCGTTCCCTCATCGTCACCGACCTGTGTCAATACTGGCAAGGCGACTTGCCGTTCGCAACGAAGGCATTTGCGTTGTTTACCGGGGTCCGAAATCGGCTTGCTGTACCGAGGACAGTTCGATGGCTAGTCAGGGATCGCGCGGCCGCGCGCCTAAGTGCGGCGAAGATCCTCGACTATCCTTTCGTCCGCGTCGTCACCGCGCACAATGCCATCGTTGAAGATGACGCCCATGCCGCCGTAAGAAGGGCGTTCACTTGCTTTGGTAGTCATTAAAGTTTGACCCTCTAGCAATGAGCTTGGCCCGGCTGGCCTTACCTGCGCAGCTGTAGCGGTCCAAGGTAAAGCCAGCGTCTTTATTCCATCTTGATAACGCGCATTCAACACGCGGATTAAAATAATGAAAATGGCTCCACTTTTTGTACTGGCTGTTCTGCCGCTTGGCGTTTGCAGCAACGCCTTTGCCCAGAGCACGACCGCGTCCACCGCGGATGCTGCGACAGTCAGTACGACACCGGCGCCGGTGTGGCAGGTCGCCTTTAACGTGGGCGCTCAATCTGACTATGTCTTTCGAGGGATCAGCCAGACCAACGGCCACACCTCGGGATTCGCCGGTGCCGATGTCACTTACCAGAGTCAGTGGTACGTCGGCGCATGGACGTCCAACGTAGACTTCAGCCCCTCAGGCGACACGCGCACCACCCAGGAATACGACTTGTACGGCGGCTGGCGGCCCACCGTCGCAGGCGTCAATCTGGATCTGGGCTACATCTACTACGGCTACAAAAACCAGCCCCGGGATACGCGCGAATCGTATGCGGAAGTCTATCTGCGGGGCACCCACGCCTTCGGTCGATGGACGCTAGGCGGCGGCCTCGCCTACTCGCCAAACTTTCCCGGCATGGCGAAACATGCCTTGTATGGTGAGGCGAATATCGCCTTTGCGATCAGCTCGGCGTGGAACGCCTCGGCCAATCTAGGCCGCCAGACCGAATCGGACGCCGTGCTGTCCGCACGCGGCACGCTCGAAGACTTCAACTACAACACCTGGAATGCGGGCATCACCTATTCGATCAACGATCACACGGCGCTGGATCTTCGCTACTGGGATACCAACAAACACGCGTCCGGCGACATCTATCAGTCGCGCGTGGTCGCATCGATCAAGGCAACGTTCTAGGGCTATCGCCTTAACGCCGCCGCCGAATGAGGCGGCGCGTTTTGCGCAGGAGCGCTGGCGAGAGCTCAGCTCCCCCTGCCCATGCCGGCCAGCCGGTAGCCGACCTGCAGCTCGGTAATCAGGTGTTGCGGGCGGGCCGGATCGTCTTCCAGCTTCTGGCGCAAATTGGTCATGTATACGCGCACATAGTGAGGGCGATCGGCATAGCCGGGGCCCCATACCTCAAGCAGCAATTGACGATACGTGATCACTTTGCCATGACCACGGATCAACGCCGCCAGCAGCCTGAACTCGATCGGAGTGAGATGCACCGACTGCTCGGCTCGACTGACTTCATAGGTCGCCAGATCTACCCGCACCTGGCCAAATTGGATCACCGACGGCGCCGCGCCATCACCCGCCACGATGCTGGCGCGGCGCAGCTGCGCGCGAACACGCGCAATAAGTTCTGGCACGCCGAACGGCTTTACCAGGTAATCGTCGGCACCGGCGTCGAGGGCGTCGACCTTCTCCTGCTCATGCTCGCGCGCCGACAAGACGAGTACCGGTGCGCTGGACCAGCCGCGCAATTCGCGGATAAACGTTTTTCCATCGCCATCGGGCAGGCCAAGATCCACGATGACCAACTGCGGCTGGCGACTGGCCGCATCAATGCGTGCCTGCATGGCATTGCCGGCCTCGAATACCGCCATGCCCTCTCGCTCGAGCGACAAGCGGATGAAATGGCGGATATCGGCTTCGTCTTCGACGACCAGGATTCTTGGTTTACTCACGACAACATCTCGCATTCGACTTCAGGTTGCTTGCCCATCGGCAAACGGATTTCAAAGCGCGCGCCCCGCGGCGCAAGCTGCACTGCCTCGATCATTCCGCCATGCGCGGACACAATGCTTCGGCACAGCGCCAGGCCAAGCCCTACGCCGGTGATCGAAGACTCCTTTACGCCGCGGGTAAAGGGCTCGAACAGCGCCTCTGGCGGGCTATCGGACGGCAAGCCAGGGCCATCGTCGTCAATGCACAGATGCATTGTTTCACCGAACGCCATGGCACGAATCCAGATCGTCGCCTGCGCCGGGGTGTATTTCGCCGCGTTGTCCAGCAGGTTGACCAGCACGCGCTCGAACAAGTTGGCATCGAGTTCGACCAGCGGCAGATCAGCCGGCAGATCGGTGTGCACGCACCGCTCGCCCAAGGTGGCGTCCACGTTGGCCAAGGCGCTGCCGACGATTTCGCTGATCGCCTGCCACTCCTTGTTCAACCGCACGCCATTGCTCTGCATCCGCGCCAGGTCCAGCAGATTGACCACCAGCCGATGTAAGCCATCCGCCTGGTTATGAATCGCCCGCGTCAACACATCGCGCTCCTTGCGTGACAGATCTTCAGACGTTTCCAGGGTTTCGGCGAGGCCTCGAATGGCGGTAAGCGGGGTTTTCAAGTCATGCGAGATGGCGGCCAGTAGCGCATGCCGCAAGCGCTCGCCCTCCATCCGCACTAGCGTGTCCCGTGCGATATCGACAAAGTGGATACGTTCCAGCGCCATGGCGATCAGGGCGCAGCAGGCGTCGAGCAAGCGGCGATCGTCGGGTTCAGCCGCCAACGCTACACCGTCTGGACGCAGCGCCAGCACGCCGCGTGTTCGCAGTGGTGCCCTGAGCGGAAGGTATTGTGCATCCGCCCCCGCCAAGGTCGATGTATCGCGACCGGCCGGCTGCACATGCTCGTACACCCATTGCGCCACACCGGCATCGAAGCCGCCATCGCCCGCTATCTGTTCGCTGAGATTCGGCAGCATCAGGGCGCCGCGTGATGCGAATATCGGTGCGATGGTATCCGTGCAGACAGCCACGATCTGTTCGATCGTCATCGCCGCCGACAGGTCGCGCGCTACCCGTGCCAGCGCGGTGGCGCGACGTTCGCCCGCCGTGGCAGACGTCGCCTCGGAGCGTAGCCGTGCCGCCAGCTGCCCGGTGACCAAGGCCACCACCAGCATCAGGAAAAAGGTAAACAGGTACTGCGTATCGGAAACGTGGAAAGACCAGATCGGCGGTACGAAGAAAAAATCGAAGCTCGCCACACTGACCAGTGCCGCCAGCGCTCCAGCCGCCTTGCCCCAGCGCAGCGCCACCAGCACCACGGTCATCAAGAACAACATGACGACATTGGACAGGTCGAACACCCGCAGCAGCCATGACGCCACCACCGTCGTCACCCCGCAGGCAAGCAGCGCGAGGGCCAGCGCACGAGCCTTCACCGCCGGCTTCGATCGCGGCTTTCTTGCCGCAGCCGTGGCAGGGCTGGGCTGCAACAAGATCAACCCCACCTCGGGGCTGGCGTCGGCGATGGCACGCGCCAGTGACTTTCGCCACGGCACATGCCAGCGGCGCCGACGATGACCGAGCACCAGCCGGGTGGCATGACGGGTGCGTATGCAGTCGAGCAAAGCATGGGCAACCTGCTCCCCCGGCATGCTGACGAATTCGGCGCCCAGACTCTCGGCCAGTTTGGCCAGCCGCAACAGCGCCTCGCGTTCGGATGCATGACGGCTGCGTCGCGATTCGTCCACATGCACGACGACCCAGTCTGCCTGCAAGCGCTGCGCCAGCCTCGCACCTTCGCGTATGAGTTTTTCGTGGGTCGCGTCCGCGCGCACGCAGACCAGTAGCCGTTCATGGGTCGGCCACACACCGTCGATGGCGTGATGGTCCCGGTATGCGCGCACGTCCACGCTGACCCGATCGGCAAGCCGCCGCAGCGACAGCTCGCGCAACGAGACGAGATTGCCTTTGCGAAAAAAATGATTGCCGGCGTGCTGTGCTGCTTCCGCCATATAAATGTCGCCGGCCTCGAGCCGACTCAGCAGCTCCTCCGGCGACAGGTCGACCAAGACCACGTCATGCGCCGCATCGAAGCAATGATCCGGCACGGTTTCGCGCACGCGAATGCCGGTGATGCTGCCGACGACATCATTGAGGCTTTCCAGCTGCTGCACATTCAGCGTGGTGTACACACTGATGCCGGCACGCAACAGCTCTTCGACGTCCTGCCAACGCTTGCTGTGACGGCTACCTGGCGCATTGCTATGCGCTAGCTCATCGATCAGTACCAGCTCGGGTTGGGCCGCAAGGGCGGCGTCCAGATCGAACTCCCACAGCGATTGCACCTGATAAGACACCCGGCGCAAAGGCAGTTGCGCCAGGCCCTCGAGCAGCTGGCGAATCGGCGCGCGATCGTGGGTTTCCACCTCGCCGACGCACACGCGCACGCCGCTGGCTTGCTGTCGATGCGCGGCCTGTAACATCGCGTAGGTCTTGCCGACGCCCGCACAGGCGCCAAAGAAGATCTTCAAGCGCCCGTACGTTTGCCGCTGGGTTTCGACCGTGATGGCTTCGAGAAGCTGGTCCGGATCGGGCCGTCTATCGCTTGTCATGTGATACCGCTGACCCCGCACAGGGGGCGCCCATGATACCCGAACCGTTTGCGGCACGATCGAAGCGCCTGCCGCACCGCTCACATGAAAGGGGTGAGCAAGAGGTCGATAAGCTTGATGCCGACGAACGGCGCGATAAGGCCGCCCACGCCGTAAATCAGCAGGTTGCGCCACAGCAGCTGCTCCGCCGACGCGGCCCGATATCGAACGCCACGCAATGCCAACGGCACCAACACCACGATGATTAAGGCGTTGAAGATCACCGCGGACAGGATCGCCGACCCCGGGCTGTGCAACGCCATCACATTGAGCTTGGCCAGCGGTGGATACGTCGCCACAAAGGCTGCTGGAATAATCGCGAAATACTTGGCCAGGTCGTTCGCGACGCTGAACGTGGTCAGGGCGCCGCGGGTCATGATCATCTGCTTGCCCACCTCGATCACCTGCAACAGCTTGGCCGGGTTGCTGTCGAGGTCGACCATGTTGCCCGCCTCCTTCGCCGCCTGCGTACCGCTATTCATCGCCACCGCGACGTCGGCCTGGGCCAGTGCCGGCGCATCGTTGGTGCCGTCGCCGGTCATCGCCACCAAACGCCCTTCGGCCTGGTAGTGGCGGATCAGCTTGAGCTTGTCCTCCGGGGTCGCCTCGGCAAGAAAATCGTTCACCCCCGCTTCGGCGGCAATGGCCGCAGCGGTCAGGTGGTTGTCGCCGGTAATCATGACCGTCTTGATCCCCATCCGATGCAGCTTGGCGAACTGCTCGCGGATGCCCCCTTTGATGATGTCTTTCAGCTCCACCACACCGAGAATGCGCGAGCCATCGGCGACCACCAACGGCGTACTGCCGCGACGCGACACTTCGTCGACCACCCGCTCGACACCGGCAGGAAAAACCCCGCCCAGCGATCGCACATGCTCGCGCATGGCCGACGCCGCCCCTTTGCGTATGGGACGATCGCCGATATCGACACCACTCATCCGCGTACGTGCGCTGAACGGCACCGGCTCACAGGCTGGCAACGAGCGCGAGCGCAGGCCGAAACGTTGCCTGGCCAGCACCATGATCGAGCGCCCCTCCGGGGTTTCATCGGCCATCGACGCCAGCTCGGCGGCCTCGGCCAAAACAGCCTCATCGACGCCCACCGCCGGCAGAAAGGCCGAGGCCTCGCGGTTACCCAGCGTAATCGTGCCGGTCTTGTCGAGCAGAAGCACGTCCACGTCACCGGCCGCCTCGATAGCCCGCCCAGAAATCGCCACCACATTGGCCTTGAGCATGTGGCTCATGCCGGCAATACCGATGGCGGACAACAACGCACCGATCGTCGTCGGGATCAGACAGACCAGCAACGCGATCAGCACCGTGAGGCTGACCAGCTGACCCGAGCCATTCAGCGCCACGCTCAGGCTGGAGAACGGCAGCAACGTCGCGCAGACCATGACAAAGATAAGCGTCAGCGCCACCAGCAAAATCGTCAGCGCAAGCTCATTCGGCGTCTTACTGCGCTGGGCACCTTCGACCATCGCAATCATGCGATCGAGAAAGGTCTCGCCTGGATTCGCGGTAATCCGCACGATGATCCAGTCGGACAACACGCGCGTGCCGCCGGTGACCGAACAGAAATCGCCGCCCGACTCGCGTACCACCGGCGCCGACTCGCCGGTGATCGCCGACTCATCGACCGAGGCCACGCCCAGCACCACCTCGCCATCGGCGGGAATGGTCTCACCCGCCTCGACCAGTACCCACACACCCGCGACAATCTCTTCACTGCTCGCCATATACCAGCTGGAGTCATAGCGCGGCTCACGCAGCACCTTGGCGTGAACCCGTTGCCGGGATGCGCGCAATGCCGCCGCCTGCGCCTTGCCACGGCCCTCGGCCAGCGCCTCGGCGGCATTGGCAAAAATAACCGTAAACCAAAGCCACACCGCAATCGCAAAGATGAACCCGCTGGATGCATCGCCGTGGCCCATCAGCGCACGTATCCACAGTAGCGTGGTGACGATGCTGCCGAGGTAGACGACGAACATCACCGGGTTCTTCCACTGCGCCCGCGGCGACAGTTTCCTGCATGCTTCGCCGATAACCGCAAGCCAGCTCGGCGAGCTGCCGTACATCCCTACGGCGGGGTTGCTAGCAAGCAATGTTTCGTTCTGCGACATCAGGGCAAGCCTCTTGATTACTTCACTGCGGCGCTGGGCGCCGCCAGGGCGTCGAGCGCAAGGTTGAGCTTGAGCACATTCACGCGCGGCTCGCCGAGTACACCGAGCTGCCTCGGCGTGGCCTGCTCATCGACCCGCGCCTGCAGGCTTTGCGCGGGCCATCCGCGCGCGCGCGCAACGCGCTCGACCTGCAGCTGCGCATTGGCAAGCGAGATATCGGGATCCAGCCCCGATGCCGACGCCGTGACCGCATCTACCGGCACCATGGCGGTGGCAGCCAGACCGTTCTCCTGGCGGTAGGCGATCGCTCGCGCACTGACCTGGTCGAACAGCTTTTTGCTGGTCGGGCCAAGATTGCTTGCCCCGCTAAGCGCCGCGTTGTAAGGCTGATCCACACTCTGGCTGGGGTTAGCCGGGTCGGGGCCGGTCGTCGCACTGGGACGCGCATGAAAATACTGCGGCTGCTTGAAGTCCTGGCCGATCACGGCAGAACCGCTCCATGCGCCATCGTGTCCGATCAGGCTGCCGCCCGCCTGCGCGGGGAAAAGCAACCTCGCCAGAGCGGTTGTCGCCAGTGGATAGGCAAGCCCGGTAAGCAGCATGAACAGCGCCGCCGAAACCAACACCGGGCGAATCAGCTGCCGCGTGTTTTCAACCGGGGTGAGTGCGTTCGAATGGTTATCGATCATGGCCATGCCCTCAAAACCATTGGCCGGCCGACATCAGCAAATGCTCGATGATCGGTCCGAGTGCGAGTGCCGGCAGAAAGGTGAGCCCACCCACCACCAGAATCACGAAGATCAGCAAGCCGGTGAACAGCGGCGTTGCCGTAGGCAGCGTGCCCGGGCCTTCGGGTACCGACTTTTTCATCGCCAGCGAGCCGGCCACCGCCAACATCGGCAGCAAGGTGAAATAGCGGCCGAACAACATGGCCAGGCCAATGGTGATGTTGAAGAACGGCGTATTCGCATTAAGCCCCGCAAACGCCGAACCGTTGTTCGCCGTACCCGACGTATAGGCGTAGAGCAATTCGCTGAAGCCGTGCGGCCCGCTGTTGTTCAAGCTGGCGACGGTGGCCGGCCATACTGCCGCCAGCGCAGTGAAACCGAGGATGCAAAATGGATGTGCGAGTACGGCAAGCATCACCAATTTCATCTCGCGCGCATCGATCTTCTTGCCCAGGAACTCCGGCGTGCGCCCGATCATCATGCCAATCAGGAACACGGTCAGGATGGCGTAACCGACCAGGTTGATGAAACCCACGCCGACGCCGCCGAAAACATCGTTCATCATCATCAGCGCCAGCGGCACCAGGCCACCCATGGGCGTGAGCGAATCGTGCATCGCGTTGACCGACCCGGTGGTGGCGGCGGTCGTCACCGCCACAAACATGCTGGTCTGCGCCATGCCAAAGCGCATTTCCTTGCCTTCCAGGTTGCCGCCCGATTGCAGCGCGCTCCACTGCTGATCGGCGCCGGCCTGCGCCAGTAACGGGTTGCCCTGCTGTTCCGCGTGATAAACCACCGCCAAGAAACCGACAAACATCACCAGGAATGCGGCCAGAAAAGCCCAGCCCTGACGGCGCCGCATCAGCATGCTGCCAAACGTAAAGGTCAGCGCCGAAGGAATCAGAAACATCGCCAACATATGCAGCATATTGGTCAGTGGCGTGGGGTTCTCGAACGGGTGCGCCGCATTCATGCCGAAGAAGCCGCCGCCATTGGTGCCGATGTGCTTAATCGCCTCCAGGCTGGCGACCGGCCCAATCAAAATCTGCTGCTTCGCCCCTTCCAGCGTTGTCGCGGTGACCGAGCTAGTCAACGTCTGCGGCATGCCCTGCCATACATAGACCAGCGCCAGCACCAGGCATGCTGGCAGCAGCACGCGATAAATCGTGCGCGTGAAATCGACCCAATAATTGCCCAGATCATTCGTGCACTTGCGGCTCAGCCCACGAATAAAGGCCGCACAGCCAGCGATACCCGCCGCCGCGCTCGCCGTCATCAGAAAAGTGATGACCGCCATCTGCGAGAAGTTCGAAAGACTCGACTCGCCCGAGTACGACTGCCAGTTGGTATTGGTGACGAATGAGGCCGCCGTGTTGAACGCCAGGTCGGCGCTCTGCGCGGGACGCTGCAACGAGTCAAACGGCAGCAGATCCTGGATCCGCAACAACAGATAGCCAAGCAGCATCATTGCGGCATTGCTAAGCAGCAAGGCTAGGCCATAACGTTTCCACGTCATCCCTTCATCCGGCGCTATGCCTAGCAGGCGGTAGGTAAGCCGCTCTGGCCCGCCGTGGTGCGAACTGCTCAGCACGCGTGTCAGCCACGTGCCGGCAACGCCTACCATCAACAACATCGCCGTCACGACGATGGCGAATTGTGCGTAATCAAATGACATGCAATGGCTTCCTTACATCCTGTCCATGACAACGATGAACAGCGCCGTGGTCGCGAAGAAGCACAGCGTCGTCGCAATAAATACGAGGTCGTACATGGGGATTCCCTGATCTGGATGGCATCGGCACGGACTAGAAGCGCTCTGGCTTAATCAAGGCGTAGAGCAAGTAGCCAAGCAGGGCCGCCAAGCAAAGCACCCCCAGCCAGCTCATGCCATGGTCCAGATGCAAAGCGGGAGTCGCTCAGCCACATTTGCGGACAGCGATGCCGCGGTGCAAGCCGCCAGCGGAAACGATGAATCGGTAGCGCGCATGATCTGGCCTACGAGTTAAGAAGGCCTGCCATGCTAGGGTCGCGCCCTTCAAGATGGCGCTGAAATTACGGCGGGCGGTATCAAGATCGCATCAAGATGGCGTGGTTCGCGCCACTTGCGACGGGTTAAGTGCCTGCGGCTCCCGGAGCCGGCGCAAACAATCTTCAACTAGCCGGCGGCCCCCTTGCCGCCGCTATGGCTGCCGATCTTTCAGCATCAGTGATGCCCACGGTAGGTGATCATCGCTGGGGGACCGCTGGGTCGATGCGTACGACTGCCATCTCGATGCCATGGAATTGCGGCAGTATCTGGCGACAACATCTGGCAAACGATATCGTCTGCCGAATGGCACCCGACGATCCGGAATCATGAACCTCAACAGCGACTATCCATGCGCTTGATCGCCTGGGCACGACATACATCGAATACCACAGCCGAAACCGGCCTCCTGCTTCGTGCATTGCAGGAGGCCGTAGTCACCATGCTTGCAGCCATTGCCACCATGCTATGTGCGCTGGCGATTGATCCGGAGCCGGGTCCGGCGGTGTTGGCGGTGGTGCTGTGCATTTCGCTTTCGCGCAGTCAATTGGATCGTAGTCGCCGCGGCAGGATCGAGGCGGCGCTGGTGCTTCCCGCGGTCGGTCTTATTGCCGTGGGTGTCGGCCTGCTATTGCGATTCACCCCATGGATCGGCGCCGCGGTTTTTACCGCAGGCATGTTCGTTTCGATCTGGTTGCGTCGGTTCGGCCCCATGGCCGGTCGTGCTGGTTCGCTTATCGCGCTGCCATTCGTCGCGTTACTCAGCACGCCGTATATCCCAACCACCCGAGTCACGCCGATTCCGGCGTTCTTGATGCCTGTGCTGGTCGCGTTACTGGCCCTGTTATGGGTGGGCGTATTGCACGCACTGGGTCGCCGCATGTGCTTGCTGCCCCCGGCAAAGACGATGGAGCGGCCATTGCCTGTACCTGCACCTGCCAGTTCGCTACGACCGGTTGCTTCTACCCGCATGGCCATCCAGATGGCGATGGCGCTCGCGCTGTCGTTTGTGATCGGCTATGTGTTTTTCCCCGAGCGCTGGTCGTGGGTCGTACTCACGGCTTTTATCGTCAACAGCGGCAATCGCGGCCGATTGGACGTCGTCTACAAAAGCTTGCTGCGCGTATTGGGTGCGGCGGCCGGAACGCTTGTCGCCTTGTCCATCGGCATGCATCTGGGATCTCACCGGGAAGGTACTGCCGCTCTGATTCTCGTGGTGCTTTTTCTCGGTCTATGGCTGCGTCCGCTGAGCTACGCGTGGTGGGCATTGTTCGTCACCATCGCACTTGCACTGTTGCAAGGCCTTGCTGGCTCGCCAAACCTGAACTTGCTGTGGCCACGCCTGGAAGAAATCGTCATTGGCGCGCTCATCGGCATTGTCTGCGCCTGGTTCGTACTCCCTGTACGTTCCAGCGCCGTACTGCGACGGCGTTTGGCAGATGCATTGGCAACCCTCTCTGAAGCGCTCGACCCCGCCAATCCCGGGCGGTCCTCCCAGCATTTTGTGGCCGCCCTCGACGATGTAGAGCAACTGCGCCCGGCATTTCATGCAAGCCGTTTCGTCACGCGCCGCTTTCGGGTCAGTCACCCTGCGGACTGGGTGGATACACTGATCGCCTGCAAGCATTCTGCTACGGCTTTGATCGATAGAGGTGAGACGCCTGGCGGTATACGCCGCGCGGTCGGGGCCGCTCGCCAATCGATACGCGAGCCCGAGGAAATCTTGCCCGCACTGCAAGGTCTACATCGTGTGCTGCATGGACAACCATACGACAAGCAACCCATTCGCTCTTCGAGCGAAGCGGTTCATACGGGATAAGCAAACAGGCTGCCGCCGACTATTCAGACGTGCAGCAGCGCCTGCAACCCCGCCAGCTGATACCGCCAGTAGGCCGCGAACGCCTGGCGTACCGAGTCGCCATCGTTGGCTTCTTGCAGGATGGAAACGATCATGTCGGCGGTGCCGACGAAGATCTGCACCAGCACGGTATGCGGAACCACCTCGTCCGGCTGGGCGTGATGCTTGTGCAGATACGCACTGGCCAGCCGGGTCAGTTCGCGCACCACCAGCGGACGCACATGCGCCAGCGGCGATGCTTCAGCACCGGACAGAAGAATCAGTGTGGGAATACGGTGCTCGATGAAGAAATCCAGCAGCGCATCCGCCGTGCCAGAGCGGCCGGCCGTCATCGTGCCCCAGTCACTGACCGCACCCAGTTCACGCACGCGTGCGCGTAGCCGGCATAGCAGCTGCGCCGCCAGCGAGCGCGAAACAATCGCGTTGAACAGCGCATCTTTGTCGGCGTAATAACGATACAGATTGCCGGTGGCGATATCCGCAGCACCAGCGACATCTTGCAGGCGCGTGCCGCGATAGCCGTTGCGCGCGAAGGCCTCCGCCGCCGCAAGCAGAATGCTTTGACGAACGCTCTCTTTAAGCCGCTGTGCCATCGGTGCCCTTTAGCCGCCCTGGTGTACGTTGTCGCCATGGTGCCGCTTCTTCCAGCTGATAGGCCAAGCCAAGCAAGATGGCTTCGTGCCCGGGCTTCGCTGCGAAGTGCATGCCGATGGGCAAACCAGCGAATGATTCGTGCAGCGGCACCGACATGGCACACCAGCCGGCGATCGAGGCGATGGCGGTGTAGCCGGCTAGCCGCTCAGTGAAGGCAATGACCTCGGCGGCCGGCTTGGTCGGCCCAATGTGCCCCAGCGGAAACGCAGTAAACGGCACCGTCGGGCACAGCAAAACGTCATAGGCCTGCATGCCCTGGTTTGCCGCCATCTGCGCCGCAGATAGCTCGGCCATGGCCACCCCCATCCCGGCTATCGGATCGGCCCCGGCTCGCTGCACAAGCTCACGCGTAAAGGGTTCGAACCGCTGCTGATCGAACCCAGCACCGAAAGCTTGCTGCAACTGGCCGAACAGGCCTGCCGTCATAGTGCCGGCAAGATCGAAGAATGCTGCACTCGTCGCCGCCGCTTGATAGGGCGGGCCACCGCACTCGATCAGCTCATGGCCCAATGACGCACACAGCTGCACCGTGCGCTCCAGCGCAGCGGCAACATCGGGTTCGGGCTCGTGGCCGAATCCGTTGGCGCGATACCAGCCAATGCGCAGGCGCCGGCGTAGTGGCTCGGCGACATAACCCACCGGCCTGGCTTCGCCGTCGCGCAGCTCGGTCACCGCCAGCCAGGCTGCGCTATCGCGCACCGTACGAGAAACGCAGTGATCGCTGACTAGGCGACCGAAAGGACTATCCGCCATGGGCCCGGTCGAGCGGTGTCGGCCGCGACCGGGTTTGAATCCGAACAAGCCACACAAAGAAGCCGGGCCGCGAATCGAGCCACCGCCATCGGATGCATGTGCCACCGCGACCAGACCTGAGGCGACTGCCGCCACCGCGCCACCGGATGAGCCACCCGCCGAGCGGGTCAGATCCCAGGGATTACGCGTCGCTCCACAGGCCAGGGTTTCGGTCGTACCCAGCAGGCCAAGCTCGGACGAGGTGCTTTTGCCCAGCACGATCAGGCCGGCCTCATCCAGCGCATCGGTGTAGTCACTGCCTGCCTGGGCGCGCTGGCCGACGAATGCCCGCGAGCCGCATTCGAACGGCAAGCCCGGATACGCCAGCAGGTCTTTCAACAGCGTCGGCACGCCAGCAAGCAGACCCGTCGACGCCACACGACATGCCCGCTCGCGCGCCCGTTCGAAATCAACCGAGGCCAGCGCATTGACCAACGGACCGACTCGCTCGATCCGCTTGATGGCCGCGTCCACCAGCTCAGTTGACGAGACACGACCGGCGCGTGCCCATTCGGCCTGCGCCACGGCATCCAGGCCGCTGAACTCATCCTCGATCCATGCCGACCTATCATAAGCATCTGTTTCAGAAGTCTTTTTCATCTTAGGATCAAATAATGAATTTAATATTCACTATATTAGACAAAAAAGACAGGCGCTGCAAACCCCCATGGCGAAGCCATGCATGCGCTTGATCAGCCTCACTGACAATCGCAGGCAAACGCAGGTACTGCAGCCTGTTCAAGCGCCGAATCCTGGACTCAGGCATTCGCCCGCACGTCATTCGCGAACAAGACGCTCGCTCTCGTTGCGGTAGGTGAGATGGAGAATGCGTATCGGATGGAGAATCCCATGACCTGGCACGACACCACGAGCTTCAAGTCGATTAGACGGCCATTGGCCTTTCGATACGAAGTCCTGATATCGATGGACGCTATCGATCCGGCGAGACGCACAAACATCATCAGCTTGGGCGCGCGCTGATCTCTGCAGCAGCTGACTCTTGCGGAGAATAATCTCCTACGATGATGAAGACTCTGCTGGCGCTGCTTTAAGTTGCAACGCACGGCCTGGTCGCAATTCGATACTTGGCACCGGCGCCGACTTGAACTCGAAGTTCGTCGTAAACCACTGCGTCGCCTCGTCTGAGATGTCAATCCCGTTAATATAGGGACTCTCGTACCGGATGATATCGATGTGGTAGTCCGCTAGTTTCTTTCCAGTAGAAATATCGATAGCGCTGATGACCATCGCTTTATCGTCTCGATCGAACACTATCGCGACATCATTTTTAATCAGCAAAAGATAGACGGCATGGCCGATATTATGTACTTCATAAGGCTTCTTGCGTACCAGCAGCATGTCGCCCTTATCGTTGTACAGCCTGACCCAATCTTCTGTCCCAGCATCATAAAAGCCTAAATCACCGCCATTCTTGCCGACGTCCATCGGCTCAAGCTGAAGCTTGCCATTCTTCTGATAGAAACGGGTTATCCGGCAATCGCTCTCCATGGCTGTGTCGTAGCACGTTCGCAGCAGGAACATTTTTTCGTCCAGCACGACAACGCCCCTGACCGTGTACTGGGAATAGGCCGATGATTCATTGGCGGCCCTGCCATAAATCATTTCGCTGTAGTCGTTTTCCTGCAGTTTTCTGCCATGAACATAAACATCGACAACCTCATAAGTGCTTACCGAGCCATTCGGATCAAACAGACTTATTCTTTCGTGCTCGCTCTTGATCACCTTGAGCCCAGGGCTATCGATAAGAACAACCTGATTCATTTTTTGATAGGCAAGCCATAACACGATCATCAAAACAATAATCAGCAGACACCAAAGCCTCTTTGATAATTTTCTGGTTTTTATATTCATCGCTTGACGAGCTTATGAGTTGCAGCCACAAGAATTCATCCCCAAGGAAAATGCAGGCTCGAACAATGGCAGCCTTTCATGTTGCGCGCCACTCGCATGCGCCTGGCCCTGACAATCCAATATGCAGTCTCATGAATGCCTCATCACAAAAACGCTCATGTAACATGAAATAGATGGGCTCATCCTTCCCCACCACCTGCCTCGCATCTACACTCCGTCAAGCAAGACCCAAGGACCATGGAGAGGGCAATGAGCAAGGCAAGCGTAGGAAAGATGGTATGGATCGCTTTTTTATTGATGGCAGCCACGGACGAATGCCTGAGTCAGACGACAGCTCCTGTTGCTGGGTCGAATCTTTTCGTTGCGTGGTTCACCAAGTACTGGTATCTGATTGTCCCCTTGGCTGTCATCCTGCTGGTGACGTACGTGATGATCGCGCTGGGCATGCGCTTTGCCGCCCGCGTGATGCATATGCAGAGTGTGGTCAACCACCGCGTGATGGGTACGGATCTCGCCGAGCGAGTGCTTCGTACGGGCCAGCCGGCCGTAGCGACGGTGCTCGAGAGCTATGACACAGGCATGCGGGTCGCGCGCATCTATATCCTCGTACGGCTCAAGTTCCAGGTACAGCCTGAGGACGGATTAGCTACCTACGAGGCTGAACTGGTCGCCCCGATCAGCCCGGTAAAGCTCGCCGACTTCGCACCGGGGCGCTCCGTGAAGCTGCGCTTCGACCCGCTCTCGCACGAGATCGCCATCGACCAGCCGATGCGCTGAAGCGGATGCGCGGCCCCGATGAAGACCATCAAGCCTTTTCGCCTGAGCATCCTCACGCGGCCCTGCCGACGGCAGCGGCAAGACCCCTTTCTACCAAAGCACCCCATCTTCCACCGGTGCGGGCTTCAGGCCATGGGCCTCGCCCAGGCCGTCGCGCAAATCGATTTCGATGTTGCGGGTGATCGTGGTCAACGGCACATCGTTTTCTGTGTTCTCGAAAGGGTTTTGCATGTCGTTGCCGATCTGCAGTAGGGCGAGAAACAGAAAGCCGACTGCGGTGGAGCCCAGGGGGGTGTAGAGCTGCAACGACTCCACCATGCCCAGGGGCAGCAAAATGCAGAAGGCGTGAGTGAACAGGGTAGGGTAGGTTGCGTACTGCTGCGGCAGCGGCGTGTTCTTGATGCGCTCCATGCCACCCTGCGCATTCGAAAGCTCGCATGCTGTCCAGACCGGCTTGCTCCGCAAGTATCTGGCCGGTGCGGTCGAGGATGGCGTTGGGCACATTGGCCACGTGATGAACGCGCTCCCACTCGTCCGCAGGCAATCGGGGCTGCAACTCATCCCATGGCGCCTGACGGCGCAGGTGCAGGCGCAAGGCGTGAACGTAGGCGACGTGACGCAGTATCAGCTCGGTGCGCAAAGCCTCGCTACCGAGCGGCAGCAGCGTCTTTACTTCGCGGGCAAAACTACGCGAGTAATTGACCGTCGCGCCCCACAAGGTACGTGCCTCCCACCAACGCGCATACGCGGTGGTATTGCGAAACGAGAGGTAGACCGCCACGGCGGAGCCGAGCAAGGTCAGCGGCAACGCAGGAAGCTCGACCCAGTAATGAGCAAAGATCAAATAGGCGGCGGTTATCGCCACATCCCAGGCGAATAGCCAGGCCAACGGTTTGCCCACGTAGTGCAAGATGTGGCCAAGATGCGCTCGCCCCGGCAGGATCATGGCACCGCCTCACCCTGCAGGCGGGCGATCGCCTCGGGCAGCGATTGCAAGCTGCCGCTGCCTTCATCGAACACCGACACCTGGCCGTGCTCGATGTCATAGATCCAGCCCTGCAAGGCCACCCGCCCCTCGGCGATACCAGCGGCCACGGCGGGGTGGGTACGCAGATGCATCAGCTGCAAGCGTACGTTCTCTTCGATCAAGGCTTGCAGCGCCTGCGGCCCCTCCAGCTTGCGCGCAAACACCGTGCTGCGGGCAGCTTCCGCGTTGCGCAGCCAGGCCTCCACCGTGGGCATGCCACTGGTGCTGAGCGGGTTCAGCAGGCCCTTCATGGCACCGCAATCGCTATGCCCGCAGATGACGATTTGCCGCACACCCAGCACCATCACCGCGTACTCGATCACCGCCGATACGCCACCGAGCATCTCACCATAGGCAGGCACGATATTGCCGATGTTGCGGCAGACGAACAGCTCTCCCGGCTGAGTCTGGGTGATCATTTCCGGCACGACGCGCGAGTCGGCGCAGGCAATGAACAACGTATGCGGCGACTGACTCTGCGCCAGCCCCTTGAACAGCGCCGCGCTTTCGGGGAACACCTTGTGGCTGAATTCATCGACGCCTTGCAATAGCTGCAATAAGCCGATGGCTGCGTTCACAGCGTCATGATTATTCGAGGGCGCATCGTTCGACATGGCCAGATCCAGCAAGAGGGAGGATTGCCGCATGGATGATATCGCGTTGCCGCGAACACCGGTTGGACAGGCTATGAGATGTCATAGCCCCGACGATGACATGGCAATGTGAATGCACCGGCCCGTCGGCCGCCCCTTGCAGACACTAGCTTATGGCCGCCCTCATGGCTTGTGCGCACGGGTCTCCTGCGGCGGGTGTGTCAGCGGAAGCACATCCTCGACCAGGTGCACGAATACCTTGCCGGACTCTTCTTCGAACAGCATATGTGCCGAATCATCAAACCAGACCAGTTGTTTGCTCGGGGCATCCAAGGTCTTGAACCACTCGCCAAGCAGGCTCGCCGAGGTGTTCAAATCATGCCGCCCCTGCATCAAGACCACCGGGCAATCGAAATGCGTCGAATGCGCAAAGCTCACCTTGCTGAGCGGCTCCCATAGCGCCCCCAGGCTGAAGTCCATGCCTTGCAGACGTGCCTTCAAATCGGCGGCTGAATAGTCCGGACTCAACTGCGCAACGTCACCATCATGGCCTTCCTGCGCATGCCAGGTATAGCCGTTGTAATAAGTCAGCCAGTGTCGCTCTTTTTCCAGGTTCGCCAGCGTACGCTTGGGGCTGGCGGGGTCAGGAAAGGGTGCGATGGATTCCAGCTCGGCGACGGCTTGTTGATTGCCATCGTCGCGCGCCGCCTGCAGCGTGGCCGCATAACCCATGGCTTCGCTGCGCGGCATGTCCACGACCTGGCCCATGCCTACATAGGCGTAGAACCAGTCAGGGTGGCGCTGCGCCAGCTTTACTCCAAGCACGGTTCCCCAGGAGTGACCGACCAGCACGATTTTCTGCCGGCCATAGGTTTTGCGCAGATAACTCACCAGCTCTTCCGCATCGTCGACCATGCGCTCAATCGTCATGCCGGGGCGGATACGCTCGGCGTCGTTCAGCGCATAGGTCTTGCCCGCCCCACGCTGATCCCATTGCACGACATTGAAATACTCCTCCCACTGGACCTGGTAGTAGTACCGCGTAGGCAGTGAGGTAAAACCCGGGCCACCATGCAGAAACAACAAGATCGGCGCATCACGGTGACGTCCACGAACGGTTACCCACTGATCGATGCCGCCGATACGCAGTTTTTGTTGCTGATCCAGGCCATCCGTGGTCACGATGCGCTGCGCGGTACGAAACACAGCGGCAGCATCAGGGGTGGGCGTGTCGGCATGCGCCATCGCTACACACAGCAGGCAAAGCACCAGCCATAGGCTTGAACGTCTCACGGATAAACCCCTGTTCGAATGGATCGTCAAGGCTGGATAGGCCGGCCTCGCCGATGGAGCCGGGCCGTCACCGCCCTGTGTCTAATTCAGCCGCGATACTGGCCCGGCGAATGCTGCGCACAAGCATGAATATCCACTCCCAGAAGAACCACAGCCAGAAGTCACCCACACCACCACGCTGCCATCATCAGCGTCCGGCCATGGCAGGGCTCATGCATTCGAAACATGAACTTTAGCTACGGGCTACCCGGCTTGAATCGAAAGCGACATCCTCCGTGTAGTCACCGGGCGCGTCACCCCGGCACTGAACTTGAAGGCTGTGGCACAGTCCCTCCACTCAGCACAAACTGCTCACCTCAACCCTGCGGCATATAAGGATGGCTATATGAAGCTGATCGGTTTCTTGCTACTCAGCTTGACCATGGGCGTCGCCCAGGCGCAACAGGCGCCCTCTGCCGATGCGCCTCCAGCCAGCAACGGTATGGCCGCGGTCACCGACAACGGACCCGCGGATGCCGTCAGGGAGATCCGGAAAGTCGCGGCGGACTACAACGCCGCCATGGCACGCAAAGACAGCAGCGCACTGCTCGACTTCTATTTTGACGGTAATGTACCGGTCATTGGCTCGGTCGCACCGGCGTCCTATGCATTGATGTTCTCTGCCAGCAAGGGCAAGGCGCCCAAGGTCTTTTCGTCACCGGCCAAGCAGGCCGTGCAAGGCGACACCAACCCCAAGGCAACCGTCGAAAAGGTGTCGAACCTAAGCGTGCAGACCGACGGCGCCATTGCCACCGTCCAATACGACTACGCCATTCCGCAAGGGCACGGCCATACCTTTTGGACCCTGGTGCATACCACCGATGCGTGGAAGATCACCTCGATCGTCTATTCGATCAATCTGGCCTCATTGGACAAAAAGTAAGCAGCAGCGAATGGCGGCGACAACGCGGCGCACATGCACGCGTAGGAAATTACGAACTCTTGCCTCACACTACCGCCTCGTCATAAGACGACTTATCCGATAACTCTTCAGGAACGAAGGAACAGGGGCGATATGTTTGGCATATTAAAAGACGACAACTGGCTCATGGCCGAAACGCGTATCGATAATTTACCTATTCTGATCCGTGTGAGGCAGGCCTTGCCGGCGGAGCAAGACCGCCGGCCGTTTACCGACTTGATGATCATCACCTGGCCTTACGAGATCACCGACTCCGGCATGCCATCGGCGCAGACCTACGAGCAAATGCTTCGCTTTGAGAAAGCCATTGAACAAGGCATCGAAGCCAACGGCATTGGCGTGCAGGCGGCCTCACTGACCGGCAATGGCCATAAGGAATGGCGCTACTTCAGCAAGAATGGCGAGGAGTTTTTATCCCAACTCAATATAAGCCTGGATGGCCATCCTGTTTATCCGATCGCGATCGAGTCTTTCCTGGATGAGGAATGGACCGCGCATTCGGAGTTATTGCCCCAAGCCCATGGAACACCGCCGGATCAAGTACCAGATTCCATCGCCTGATCCGACCAGCCTGGCCGAGAGAGCACCTTCGGCCAAGCTCCAAGTAGCGACTGGATGCTGTGCGACTCCCGCCCATCCGCAGGCGCAGCCGGATCTTCCATCGTCATACTGGCGGGCAAAGGTATCCATGCCTGCAACAACGCGATGCCAACGACAAAGCCCGGCTTCAACACGGCTAACTCCCTGGCAAATCGAACAGGCTCAAGGCTTGGCTTGCTGAAATACCGATGGATCCAGCTTGATGGAATAAAGCATCGCGTTGATTTTCCAGGCATCGCCGGTATTCACCAGTTGCCAGGTTTCGCTGCCTTGATTGGTCTGCTTGCCATCGAGAAGAAAGCGGTAATCGAAGTACACGGTTGCCACGGTGCCATCGGTCTCGATGCGCACATCCGAGAATTTTTCTTCGATGGGCTTGGGGCTTTTGCTGACGAAATCGGCGAATTTCTTGTAGTCGTCAGGCATCAGCCTGGGGGCCTCGGGACGCTTGGTTTTTATATGGCGATACGTTTCATCGTCATAGACCGATATCCATGCGCCACCCGGCAAGAACATCGCGCTCAGCGTGGCGCCATCCTTGGCGATAATCGCCGCCTTGAAGGCATCGACCAATTGCTCGATCTGCACCTTGGCGGCAGCGGGGTTGGCGGGTGGGCTCCCGGCATGCGCAAGCCCCATCGTTGCAGCCATTACCAAAGAAGCGAGCAAGATCTGTTTCATGGGTCACTCCATCGTGTCTACGTGGCGCGATTAAGCATCCATGTCGGCCGCGACAGCCAACGCTTTGCGGCGAGCCGTGCCTAGTTCGCGCCGGAGCGTTCACGCCGGTCTAGACAACAGTGGGTCGCAGACTCAGTACGATGCAGCGCATTTACAACCACATCCCCGGACCCTATGCACGAGATCTACATCAGTACCGATGTCGAGACAGATGGCCCGATTCCCGGGCCGCACTCCATGCTCAGCTTCGGCTCGGCGGCTTACACGGCCGACAAGCAGCTGGTCTCCACCTTCTCGGCCAACCTGGACACCCTGCCAGGGGCTTCGCCGCATCCGAAAACCGCCCAGTGGTGGGCCACCCAGCCAGCGGCCTGGGCCGCTTGCCGAAAGGATCTTGAACTACCCGAAGCGGCGATGCAGCGCTATGTCACCTGGATCGCCTCGCTACAGGGCAAGCCGGTTTTTGTCGCCTATCCGGCGGGCTTCGATTTCTTGTTTGTTTACTGGTATCTCATTCGTTTCGTCGGCGAAAGCCCGTTCAGCCACTCGGCGCTGGATATGAAATCGTTCGCCATGGCCGTGATGAAGACGGACTACCGGGAAAGCACCAAGCGCAACATGCCAAAACATTGGTTCGACAAATTGCCCCATTCGCACGTTGCGCTCGACGATGCCATCGAGCAAGGCGCACTTTTTTGCAACATGCTCAAGGTAAATCGCTCGTAGCGAAGAAACACGCAAGAAGAAGCACGCAGCACGCATAAACAACCAGCCGTCCGCATCTCCACCCACATAAGGAAGCCCCGTGAATACCTACCAAAAGACGGCCACTTTCATCTTTCGTCTGGTCGGCGGTTGCTGGGTCGCCTTCTTCGCCTTGATGTGGTCGCTGTATGCGATAGAAGCCGCCATGGGCCTGTCGGTGCAGCACTATCCCCTGCACATCATCCTGGGCAACCTCGGTTACATCGCGCTGGGTGTGTTCGCGGTGCTGGCTGCCAGGCCGCTGGGCCGCCTGATCGGCAGCGGGCTTGATACGTAACCAAGCCCGCCCTGTCCGCGATGATGTCTCCATGGGCCGCGGTATCGGCCCATGAATGCATCGACGCTGGTCAGTAATAGCCCACGGCGTTGAGAAACCAGCCGTGATAGCGATAGCCGAGCTTGGTCATGTCGTCGCTGAAATCGGTCATGTTGTAGCCGATGCCCATGCGAAAGTGCTTGCCGATGTCGTAATCGACACTGGTCAGCCAACCGTGCCGGGTGCCGCTGTCGTTCGAGCTCAGCACGCGGTACTCGCCCATCACACTGAGTCCGCCGAACACGTAGCGCCGCGCCTGCACGCCGGCCAGCGTGGCCCGGTTGTCGAACCATGCGCCGGTGCCGCGCCCCAGACGTGCCTCGCCCAGCCGGGTGGCCAGCTTGGCCGAGAACTCCCATGCGGTATCCAGCCGGTAAACCCCTTCCAGCGAATACACGGTGGAGCGCTGGTCGTAGAGTGAGTCCGACTCCACCTGCCCTGGCGACGACAAGTCGTAGAGGTAGGTGTATTTGCCGAGCAAGGTCCAGCGCGTGCTGTCCCACGGCCGCCAGGCAAAGCCCATATTCGACTCGACGAAGCGCGCATTGTTGGCCGGATCGACATCGTCCTTGGTCGTCGACCAGTTGATTCTCGCCGCCACCCGCAACGACTCGCTGAACTTGTAACTGAAGTTGTGCGTGGTGACCCATTGCTCGCGCTGCTGGGCACCTTCGTCGCGGCGGTATTCCAGCTTGCTCGACCAACTGGTGTCAGGCGTGGTCAAGCCGCCGTTGATGCTGCCCGCATGCCGATTGACACGACCGCCGCCGACTGCATCGAGCTTGCCGTCCTGCAGGGTGAAGCCGGTGGTCCAGCCGATGGCGGGATAGAAATCCATGCCGAAGGTATGCCCGACACCGGTGTCGGGGCCGGTCTTCAGCCACTGGCTTTCGTTGTACAGATTGGCCTGGCTGGACAAGCGCCAGCGCTGGCCCAGGGTCAATCCGTCCGGCTGCTGCGAGAGCAGGGTGGAGTTGTTGTACAGCGCGGTGGAGTCCACGGAATAGGTATAGGCGCCATACAGCGAATGATCCTGGCTCAAGCGATATTCGCCATTGACCTGGGCGGCGTTGCCACGGTCGCCGCCCGTCACCTCGGCGCCCACCGTGGAGAGATCGCCGAACAGATACTTGGCGCCCACGGTGGCCGAGTTGTTGCTCGGATACGCGCCGCCATCGTCGGCCAGGGTTACCTGCCCGTTGCCATACACATCCAGCGAACTGCCGATGCGCCGCGTGTAGCCCAGCGCGGCGAGCGTGCCGGTGCCACTATGCGTCTGGTAAGTCTCGGTCACCCGGCGCAACTCGGCGATCAGGTCCGAATGATCGGCCAGCCGCCAGTCGAGTTGCAGTTGCCCCTGCTCCAGCGCGTCGCTGCCTTGCTCGGCCTTGCTGTAACGGCCAGACAGTTTCAGGTCCGGACTCAACTGGCCGGAGAATTCGGCGCCGTATTCGTGAATCGCCTGGCCGAGTTCCGCGCGAGCCACCGAGTAACCCGAGGTCACATCGCGCCACCAGCCGCCCGCGGTCCACTCCTGCGCCGTCCAGCCAAGCTCCTTGAAGTTGGCTCGCGCATCGACCGCCGTGGCATTGCCGCTGCTTGCCGCCTGTGTGTTGTTATTGGTGCGGAAGAAACTCAGGCCGCCGTTATCCGAATAAAAGATCGGCGCGACCGCCTGATTGCTGTGCGAGCGCTCGACTTTCAGATACGTGCCGCGCCCTTGCTGCAAGGTGACGTCGGCGCCTTTCAGCGTGTAGTCGTCACCGGAACGGCCCTCGTCCACATAGGTACCGCCCACCGCGACGTGTTCGCCAAACCAGTGTTTCGCGCGCAGGCCGGCAGCGACATCGTTGCTGTCGAAGCCGCTGGGCACGTACTCGTAGTCGGCCAGCAGATGATTCTCGTAGCCGCTGAGCGGGCGATCGCGGATCAAAGTGTTGACGTTCTCGCTGGATATCTGCGCCAACGGTCGCGTCAACAGCACGCGTCCCTGCATCTCGTTGATCTGATAGTCGGCGCCGCGCACCAGGTTGATCCGGGTCACCACGCCACCCGTCGTCGGATCGCGCACTTCCAGCACCAGCTGATCCGAGCCCGGCAGCAGATCGGTATGCCGCAGGTAGTAAAGGCTGCCGCCGGTACCGAGGAATTCGGTATGCCCCAGCACCGTCTGCGCCTGCGAGGCGAACGCCTTTACCAGTGTGTTCGGATCGCCCAGTGGCGTACTGGCACGGCTGCGCCAGTCGATGGCGGCGCCGTACAGGCTGCGGATGTATTGCGCATAGCGGGTGCCGGTGAAACCGGTCTGGTAGTTGCCCCACAAGGCCTGGCTCTTGTCCCAGTCGAGCCGCGCATACAGCTTGCCCTGCGTATCGATGTCGCGATAGGTGGTCGAATCGTCACCGTACACCGGGTAATACATGTTCGGGTCCAGGCGACGGAACACGTCGCGCGGATCGGCCTTGAAGAAACCGTCGAACAGGCTGCCGGTGTTGCGCTCGGTGGTATCGGCCTGCGCGGTGAGCAGATAGCGGCCATCCAGCTTGCCCTTCATATAGAAGGCCAGACGCCCTTGATCGAGAAAACCGTCCTTGTATTGCGCATCGGCCGTCAACGCCGATGCGCCCGCGCCACTGACCGATCCCTTGGATACGGTCACATCGGCAATCGCGACGGCGAACAGATAGTTGTCGCGCACATTCACCGCCAGCGGGTAATCCATCCTGGCCCCGGCCGGCCCTTGCAGACTGACATCGAGCGTATGCGGCCCGCTGGGCATCAGATACTCGGCGACGAACTTGCGTTGCTGGTCGATCGGCACCGTCTGGCCGCCGATGTTCACGGCGTAACCTTCGGGCACGTTCTGGCCGAAGACGCGCACGCGCGAACCGCGAATGGTGATGTTCTGCTGACTCAGCGCGTTGCTGCCGAAGGTGCTGTCGAGCAATTGCCGCTGTTCCAGCTGGCTGCTGCTCAGGTCGCGCAACACCGTGCTTGCGCTCTGATGCATTTGATCGAGACCGCGCTGCCGATCCACCGGCCGCACCAGTTGCAAGGTACGCGAATAGGTTTCGTCCAGGCTGCCGTCTTCGCCCCAGGCGCGCAGCACGTAGCGCAACTCATCGCCCTGCTGCAGGCGTGCATCGGCAGGCAGCCTGCCATCCCATACCGCGCTGGCGACCGCGCCCGGCGTCACCTCGATCTCGGCCAGCGGCGTGACCAGATCGGTATCGCCGGATTTGTAGATGCTTACCTTCATGCGCCGAATGAAGGCGTCGTAGTTGCTGTAGATCTGGAAGCGCACCGGTTCGACGATGCGCCCTTCGGTGAAAGCAGCAGTGGAACTGCTTTGAATATTAAGCACCGGCGTGGTCAGCGTAGGATCTTCGGTCGCCCAGATCAGCCCGCCATTGGGCAGATCCACGTTGAAGCGCGCACGCGCCTGGGCCTTGCCGGGCTCGTCGACCGGTGCGGTCACGGTCACGCGACGATCCGGCGCCAGCGCGGCATCGCTATTGGCGCCGCCACCGGTGACCGGCCTGCTGTCACCGAGGCTGCGGATGCGCATCACCACCTGCCCATCCTGCGTGCATTGCTGCGCATCGCATATCGGCGCGGCGGCGGCTGTCGTTGCCGCTGAAGATGCAGCCGCCGGCGATGCGGTCGAGGTGGAGGTGGACTGTGCGAGCGCGGGCGTCCAAGTGCTCATCATCAGTACCGCGGCGATGGCGGCGTCCAGGCGGCGGATGCGCATAGGCTTGCTGGCCTTTAGATAGTGAGAAGAGTGCAGGGCGCTCATGGCGTGCCCTCCTGTCCGGCGGAAACCCCTGCGGCGGGATCTCCTCGATCGACCGGCTCCACTTCCACCCGTACATGCGCACGCTGCGTGGCATCCATATGCGAGACCAAGGCCTCGTACACCGCGCGTGCACGGCGCAGGCCCAGCGCTTCGTTATGTGCCGCGCTGGCGCGGCGGTCGGCATACCCGGTCAGATAAATACGGGCATGCTCGGGATGCGTCGCGATCAGCTTCGCCAGCCGATCCAGCAAGCCGGCGTATTGCGGTTTCACCACCGCGCTGTCGGTATCGAACAACACGGTACCCAGCGTCACGCTGCCATCGGCCAGCGAGGCAAGTGGCGCCTGCTGCTCGCGCAACACCACCTGCACCTGCGCACGCACTGCGGCAGGCAGCGCCTCCAGCAAGGCATCGCGCAAAGCGGCCGCACGCATCAACGCAAGGTCTTTATCGCTGGCGACGCCAAGCAAGGTGACCTCGCCACCGCCGTGTTCGGCCAGGGTCTTGGCCATGCTGGCGATGACAGGTTGATAAGCCGCCGCGATATGCGCGCTGCCCGGCTCGAAGATCACTTCGCCCAGTTCCATATCGGTTTGCCGGGACTGGCTCTTGATCACTTGCTCGGGCAGCTTCACGCCGAAATCGAAACGGCCGGGCATGCCCTGGGTAATGCGCTTCACCAACGGGTTCGGCGTGGTGAACACGGTGCCCGGCGGCAAGGTGGCCGGATCGACTTTCATGATGAAATTCCGTCCGCGCGCCATGTTCGGCACATCGATGCCTTCAAGATGGAAGCGGCCGTAGGCATCGCTTTCCATCACCAGTCCTTCGACCGTGCCGATGCGTACGCCGGGAATGCCGCGCTCGTCGATACCGCGATTGACGATGATGTAATCCACGCGAACATGGCCGTTGTCGGCAGGCGAAACATGTCGCTCAATGCTTAAGGCCTGCGCCGACATGCCTTTGGCCGCGTCGCCGCTGAGCGTGGCGGTTGTGCTGCCATCGGCGTGCATGCGCATGGCGGTGCCTT
>NZ_JAPDPE010000002.1 GCF_026283955.1 Dyella silvatica
GAACCCGGTTCATGCGTATTCGCTTTCGCGTCGCTCGTTACCGATAGGGCCGTGACGCCTTATCGAGGCGTCACGCTTTATACGGCATCCGCTCAGGATGCCGTGCCGCCCACCGTCATCGCATCGATGCGCAGCGTCGGCTGACCTACGCCTACCGGCACGCTTTGACCATCCTTGCCGCACACGCCCACACCTTCATCCAGCGCCAGGTCGTTGCCGATCATCGAAACGCGGTTGAGCACTTCAGGGCCACTGCCGATCAGCGTGGCGCCTTTCACCGGGCGGGTGATCTTGCCGTCTTCGATCAAATAAGCCTCGGAAGCGGAGAACACGAACTTGCCATTGGTGATATCCACCTGGCCGCCGCCGAAATTCGGCGCGTACAGGCCACGCTTGACCGAGCGGATGATTTCCTGCGGATCGTGCTGACCGGCCAGCATGTAAGTGTTCGTCATGCGCGGCATCGGCAATTGCGCAAACGACTCGCGGCGGCCGTTGCCGGTCGGCGCCATACCCATCAGGCGCGCATTGAGCTTGTCTTGCATATAGCCCTTGAGAATGCCGTCTTCGATCAGGGTGGTGCACTCGGTCGGCGTGCCCTCGTCGTCGACGCTAAGCGAACCGCGCCGGCCGGCCAAGGTGCCGTCATCGACCACGGTCACCCCCGGCGCCGCCACGCGCTGACCGATGCGCCCGGCAAAAGCAGAGCTGCCCTTGCGGTTGAAATCGCCCTCCAAACCGTGACCGATCGCCTCGTGCAGCAACACCCCCGGCCAACCCGGGCCCAGCACCACCGTCATGCTGCCCGCCGGAGCATCGACGGCTTCGAGATTTACCAGCGCCTGGCGCACGGCTTCATCGGCAAAAGCCAGCCCACGGCCGTTTTCGATCAATTCGCGATAGCCGTAACGGCCACCGCCACCGGCATGCCCTTGCTCGCGGCGCCCGTCATGCTCGGCAATCACCTGCACGTTCAAGCGCACTAGGGGCCGTACGTCGGCAGCCAAGGTGCCGTCCGAACCGGCAATCAACACCGTATCCATGACCGCCGCAAGGCTGACGACGACCTGCTTGACGCGCGGATCGCGCGAGCGCGCGTAAGCGTCCACCTCACGCAGCAAGGCGATTTTGTCGGGGTTCGGCAAACTCTCGATCGGGTCGATCGCAGGATAAAGCGCCCGTACGCCATTCAGAGCCAGCGGCTTGCCGGCACCGTGACCGTCATGGGCGATCGCCCGGGCCGCCTTGGCGGCGTCGAGCAGCTGCGGCAGTACGATTTCGTCGGAATAGGCGAAACCGGTTTTCTCGCCACTGATCGCGCGTACGCCGACGCCCTGCTCGATGGAGTGGCTACCGTCTTTGACGATGCCCTCTTCCAAGGTCCAGGATTCGCTGCGCGAATGCTGAAAATACAGGTCGGCCGCATCAATGGATGGCCCCATCAACTGAGTGAATACGCGGTCGAGGTCGGTAGCGGCAAGGCCGCCGGGAGCCAGTAGCCGGCGTTCGGCCTGCGCGATCAAGGAATCCATGATGTCTTCGCCATGAGCATTACGTGTGGACTTTCGGAGTTGGGGGCGCATCCTGCGGCTTTAAAGCATAGCCTGACAAGCAAGCGATGCCCTGATCCATCAGGCACAGGTATCAGCCCATTGCTTAAATCTGCACAGACTGGGGCCGTCGCGGTCTATGCCGAACAGATGAGGGCATCCCTGGATGTCGAGCCCATGGCGAACCGCTACCATGCGCCACCTGCCTGGCATTCTCACGTGAAGGACCACCATGAGCGACTTTTCCAAGCGAGAGCTGGCCCGCAAGGTCATCGACCGCACCATCAAAGCCCCGATCGAAGAGACCAACGAGCTGCTGCACCGGGATGGTGAGCTAAAACCCGGCCTGGGCAAGATCAGCAGCGTGCTGGCGCTTTCGTTGGGCTTTTTGTGCCTGCTTGGGGTGCTGGCTTTCCATTTTCCGCAGTATTTGACCACCCCGGATCTGCGTCACCGCTATTCGGTCGACGTGCTACGCCAGTTGCTGCTGGTGGCCTTGTTGGTGGCTGGCGGCATGTCGCTGGGCAACTTGATTCTCGGCCGCATGCGCAATCTCAACGTCATTGCCTTCGGCCTGGTGATGATGGCGACCGCAGTGGGCGGCTCCCGTGTCCCGGTCGGCAATTTCCCCGAACGCACCCCGTATATCGGGCTCGACTGGTTCATTCTGGACCTGCTCGGATCGACCCTGATGTTCGTAGTGATCGAAAAGCTGTTCCCGCTGTACAAGGGGCAAGCGGTCTTTCGCAAAGAGTGGCAGACCGATCTGAAGCACTTCGCAGTGAACCATTTCATCGTCGGCCTGGCGCTGCTGGTGGTGAACTTCTTGCTGCACCATTTGTTTGGCTGGCTGGTGCGCAGCGATTTTCAGCAGTTCGTGCAGCATATTTATTTCGTGCCGCAATTGCTGCTGTGTGTGCTGGTGGCCGACCTAGCGCAATACTGGACACACCGCGCGTACCACGAGGTGCCCTTTCTATGGCGCTTCCACGCGGTACATCACAGCGTAAAGACGATGGACTGGCTCGCCGGTTCGCGCCAGCACATGCTGGAGCTCATCGTGACCCGCGTCTGCGTGTTGGCACCGCTGTATATCCTCGGCTTCAGCGAGGCGGTGATGAATGCCTACATCATCGTGGTCGGCTTCCAGGCGGTGTTCAACCACGCCAATGTGCACCTGCCGTGGGGGCCGCTGAAGTACGTGCTGGTCACACCCAACTTCCATCATTGGCATCATGCCTCTGACGATGAAGCCATCGACAAGAATTACGCCGCGCACTACGCCTTTCTCGACTATTTGTTCGGCACCGCGGTGAAGTCGAAAAACAAGTTTCCCGAGAAATACGGCGTGGTCGGCGATTACATGCCGGATGGCTTCATCAAGCAGCAGATGTTTCCGTTTCGCGGCAGCACCAGTTCGACCACCGAACCTCCAGTGCAGGTTTAACGCCCGACGCTGGAGGCCGCTGCGGGTGCTGCAGGCACCGGCACAGCCGGCGCGGGCAAGCCCATAGGAAGCGTCAGGCTGCTAGCCGCAGTCGCTGGCGCCACCGATGGCAGCGGCGGCGCAGGCCCGCCACTTCGCTCGATCAAGGTCATCACTGGCTTATCCCAGGTGCCGGTGATGCGATAGCGCGCCCCCGCGGCATGGCTCAAGCCGCGGCCCAACAGCCCCTGGACGACAAAACCCGCCGCCGCACCGATCGGCCCACCCACGACCGCACCGACGATGGGCAGGCTGTTGCCGACGTGCGGCAACACATGCACTTCCTGGTCATAGTCTTTGGCGCGCAGCCCGGTGCGGCCCTTGATGCTGATCTCTGCCGCCGGGCCATGGATTTCCAAATTACTGGTCGTCGCGTTGCCATGAGCAAGTTGAAAATCGCCGGCGATCGAGTCAAACGCCAGCCCCTTGCCGAACACGTCACCGAAATCCAGGGTAAGCCGGCGCGGCAACTCCACAATCGAGACCAGCCCGAATAGACGGCCGACCCCGCCCGGAGCTACCTCAGGAATACGGCCGTCCGTAACATTCACGCTGAGCTTGCCATCCATGTTCGCCATGTCCATCGCCGACGGCGCGCCGGGCCAGGTGGCGTCAATTTGTGCGCGGGTCTTGCCGCCGCTGAACAAACCTTCGAAACCGAAGGCGCTCAGCATCTGGCCTAGATTTTCCGCGGTGAAATCGATGCGCAGATGCGTGCGGCTGTCGCTGGGCGTGCCATTCCAGTCGCCAGCGGCATTGACCTGCACGCTGGAGGACAGCGCACGGACCTGATCGATATGCATGCCATGATCGGTCGGCCACGTTTCCAGACGCGCCTCGCCCAGCTTTGCATCACCGAAACGCAAGTCACCGATCCACAAATGAAACGGCGGCAGGGCAGACGGATTGACGCCGGTGTTCTCAGGATGTGCCGGCGGCGCAGGTGGAGCTGCTGTTACTGGCTCGCCGGCCTCCGCCGCCGCGTCGCCTTGCTTGGTCGACGAAGCCGGGCGACCTTTCGCGGCGACATCCTTAGGCCAATACAGGTGCTGCAGGCGCGCCGTGACACCGCGCCTGCGCAGATCGGCCGACGGCACATTGAAACGCCCGGCGACCGCTTCACTGTCGACATCCACCGTGAGCGCATCGGTATCAGGTACCGCCTGACTGCGCATATTGGGAAAGTCGTGCCCAAACAATTCGGCCTTGTCGGCCGTGATATCCAGGCTATCCAGACTCGGTGCTTCACCACCACTGCCGCCGGCGATGTACTGCACCCATCCGCTGACATCCAGGTGGGCGGCATGGCCTCGAAAGCGCATGCCTTTGTCGGGCAAGCTGTCGGGCATGCGGCTACCTACTGCGATGGTCGCCGCCACCGGCTTGCCCGGTCCTGCCGGCAAGCGAAAGCGCGCCCGTGATACTTGCCCTAAGGCCACTTGCAGATCGCCGCCACTGACCGGCAAGCCCAGCGTGAGGTGTAAAGGCAAGGCGCCCGCTTCAGATTTTTTTATCGGCACCGGCAGACTCAGCGTGCTGCCGACCAGCGACGAATCGATAGTCAGCGTTTGCGCAGTGTCGTTGATGCCGACTGGGTGCGTGATATCGAAGCCGATGACAAAATCGCTACGTCCGCCGGTCACCTGATTCATCCAGGCGAGCTCCGAATAGCCCTGGATCAGTTCGCTGATGCTATAGCGACCGCTGAGCTGGGCTGACAACGACGTATCGGGACGCCCCGTGGCGCCGGCAATCGCCAGATTCAGTTTGGACGGCTGACCGCGAAAGCGGGCATCCAGCGCATCGGCACGGAAACCGTGACCATCGAAACTCGCCGGGCCGGTAATTTTTTCCAGCTTCAACCCCCACTCCGGTGCATTGAGGTCCATGTCGGTGAGCTGGGTGTTACCGGTCAAACTGAAGTCTTTGGCGGCCTTCAGCGGCAGCATCAGATGAAAATCAAAACTGCCCGTGCCACTGAGATTCAATTTAGATAGCGTATCGGCCTGGCGATTGCCGATGGGGCTTTTGCGCACCAGCTCCATCAGGCTGGCACCGGTGCCGGAGCCACTTACATTGAGGTCCAGCAGGCCGTTGGCAAAATCCGGAATCAAGGCGACCGCGCGATCGACTTTATTGCCCAGGGTCTGCCCGCTGCTGGTCTCCACCAGCATGCCGTTATTGACGAAGCTGGCCACCGCGGTAATACCCTCCGCACGCGGCCAATCTTTGCCGTAGTCTAGGCTGAGATTGCTGATTTCGGCATGCGCTTCGAAGCGGCCCTCATTGTTGCGGAAAGGCCAATCGCGCAAATCGCCGCGCACCAGAACAGAACCGCTGTCGATGCTGCCGCTGACCAGGGCGCGATCGAGCCAATCGATCGATGCCTGCGACATCGAGTCGATCGGCCAGAACAACTTGGCGGCTTCCACATCGGTGTGATTCAGTGCGGCGTAAAGATCCATGAAGGGGCGCCCGCCCGCATCGGGCAGCGCCACCTCGCCGCGTGCCTGGCCGCTGTAAGTGCCGCCATCGAAATCCAACGCGTCGAGACCGATATGCCAGGCATCGTCTTCATGCCAAAACGCGGCCTGGCTTGCCAGCTTGGACAACACAAACGGCTTGCGAAAAGTATGTGGAAAACTCAGCGTGGCGGCTTGCGCTGGCAATTCCAAGGCGAATGATTCGGCGTCTCCGCGCAATTGCCCGTGCAAGCTATTTACACCAGGCAGCTTGCCGGCGGGATCAATGCCGATGTCGTTAAACCCCGCCTCGATATATTCCAGGCCGTTGGGCTGACTCCAGCGCACCGCGGCATGGGTCAAGCTGCCATGCGGCTTGCCGGCACCCAACCACTGCGCCAGCTGCGGCGACATATGGGGCTTGAGCGCCAGCCACGGCAGCAGCGGGGCGATTTGTAAGTTTTGCGCCGCCACATCGGCGCGTGCCTGCTCGGTGCCGGATTTCGATAACACCGCCACCAGCGCACTGCCATCATCCCCGGCCCAACGAAACTCCGAGCCGGCATCGACAAAGCGCAGCTCGGCAAGACCGTGCAAGCCCGATACCAGGGCCTTGCCGCCATCGGGGCTGGTCATCGCCAGATTATTCAGATCGAAGCGGGTCAGGTTGCGCACCACCTTGGCCTGACGCCAATCCAGCCAGCTGGCGATCGCGCCACGCCCACTTTCGGCCGTATAGCCGCCCAAATCGACACCGGCCAGCAAGCCGTGCAGATCCACGTCGCTACCGGCCAGCCATAAGCGTCCGTCGGCGCCATCCTCACGAAAGCTGCCGGCGCCGTGCAACACCCCGACCGCTCCTTCCCGCCGCAAGATCGCGCCCACGCGAATTCGGCCGGCTTGGCGGCTCAAGCGCAGTTGATCGGCAATCAGCGTGTAGTGCTTATCGACGCGACCATCGGTGATATCCAGACGCACATCGTTCAGCCACAAACCTACCGACAGGCCGCGAAAGGACACTTGCTGGCGGTCGGAGCCACTGGCCATGCCGATGCCATTGATATGCCAGGTACCGTCGGCATCGCGCGCCAGATCCAGCTGCAAGCCGCGCGCGTAGAGATTCAACAAATGCCGCGAGGGCAATAGCCAACCGCCGAAATCGAGCTTGAGCTCGGTCTCGGGAATATGTAACGGACTACCGCCACCGGCACCGGCGGCAATAGTCATGTCGCGCAAGGTGAATGACGGCCCCGAACCCTGCCAGCGCCCATCCATCGAGGCAAAGGTCACCGGCCGCTGCAGCTGTTTACTGAGTTGGGCGGCGACCCATTGCGGATGATCGGCCAACAGCGGCAGCAGCAGTTGCGTCAAGGCCATCAGCACGGCAAGACTGATGACGGAAATACCCGCCACCCAGCCCAGTGCGCGGGCTGCACGATGCAGCCATCGCTGCCAGGAAGTCTTCACTGGCAGCTCGCGCCACACTGCGCGTCATAGAAGTACGACATCAAACTGTTCCTGCGAGTAATGCTCTTCGGCTTGGAATCGTATGCTTTTGGAGATGAACTCTTCCAATTCAGCGACAGCGGTGGACTCTTCTTCGAGGATGCGATTGACCACCTTCGGGCTGGCCATGACCAGCAATTTCTGAGCATTGAACTGGCGTACCGCCCGGGTGATTTCACGAAAAATTTCGTAGGTCACCGTTTCGGCGGTTTTCAACGCACCGCGCCCGCTACAGGCCGGACACGGTTCGCACAGCTGCCGTTCCAGGCTCTCGATGGTGCGCTTGCGGGTCATCTCGACCAGCCCCAGCGCCGACATCGGATAGACCGTGGTCTTGGCATGATCGTTCGCCAACCCTTTTTCGAGCATGCGCAGCACCTGCCGCTTGTGCTCTTCATCGGTCATGTCGATGAAGTCGATGATGATGATGCCGCCCAGATTACGTAGCCGCAGTTGCCGTGCCGCCGACTGCGCCGCTTCCAGGTTGGTACGGTAAACGGTCTCTTCCAGATTGCGTGTACCGAGGTAGCCACCGGTGTTGACGTCGATGGTAGTCATCGCCTCGGTCTGGTCGACGATCAGGTAGCCGCCCGACTTGAGCGGCACCTCTTTTTTCAGCGCGCGCTGAATCTCGTCCTCGACCCCATACAAGTCGAAAATCGGCCGCTCGCCGGCATAATGCTCAATGCGATCGTCCAGGTTCGGCATGAATTTGTGCACGAACTTGGCGACCTTTTCGTAGGTTTCACGCGAGTCGACGCGGACCTTTTCGATGTCGTCGGTCAGCATGTCGCGCAGGCTGCGCAATGGCAGCGACAGCTCCTCGTAAACGCGCTCGCCGATCTTCGCCTTGGCGATGTTTTCCTGCACTACACGCCATACCTTGCCCAGGTAGGTGACATCGAAGGCCAACGACTCCGCCGACTGGCCTTCGGCGTTGGTACGCACGATATAACCCAGCGGCACCTCGCCGATAAGCGAGCCCAGCACCTCTTTCAGTCGCTGCCGCTCAGCCTCGTCTTCGATGCGGGTGGAAATGCCCAGGGTCTTGGCGTGCGGCAACAGCACCAGGTAGCGCGAGGGAATCGACAAATGGGTGGACAGGCGGGCGCCCTTGGTGCCGATCGGATCTTTCACCACCTGCACCACGATCTCCTGCCCCTCGTGGACCAGTTCGCTGATCGATGGCACATGGCCGTTGCCGGCATGACCATTGCCGGCGTGGCCGTTGCCCTGGGCCGGGACGGCGGCAGTGTCAGCCCCCTCGACCGTCTGCGAGGATGGCGGCCGCAAAATGTCAGAGGCATGCAAAAACGCCGCCCGCTCCAGGCCGATCTCGACAAATACCGCCTGCATGCCGGGCATCACCCGCTGCACCCGGCCCTTGTAGACGTTGCCGACATAGCCGCGCTTGGAGGCCCGCTCGACGTGGACCTCTTGCAACATGCCGTTCTCTACGACGCCTACGCGGGTCTCACGCGGCGTTACATTGATCAAGATCTCTTCGCTCACCAAACTCTCCCACCGGGGCATCTTTATAGCGGTTGCATAGTTGAACTGTCGATGCGAGTTTTTGAACCCAAGCGACAGCTCAGCCTGGCCCGGTAAACTGGGTGGCTTAGGCTGGCCGGGCAGCGCTGGCTGGGCAACGGAGGAGCGCTAGATCGTGAAACTGCTACTGGTAGAAGACTCCGAACGCTTGCGCAATACCTTGCGGCAAGGCCTGCAAGGCGAAGGCTTTACCGTCGACACCGCCCAGGATGGGATGGAGGCACGCGGTTTCCTGTCCAGCTACGGCTATGACCTGGTGGTGCTGGACCTGATGCTGCCCAAGCTGGACGGTATCGGCGTGTTGCGCAGCATGCCCACCGGTGGCCAGCGGCCACGCGTGCTGGTGTTGTCGGCCCGGGACCAGGTCGCCGACCGAATCAATGCGCTCAATGCCGGCGCCGACGACTACATGGTCAAGCCGTTTTCGTTCGATGAGCTGCTGGCCCGGCTGCGGGCCCTGGCGCGGCGACCGCAACAGACTCAGCCGGCCGTGCTCAGCCATGGTGCGCTGGCCTGGGACCCATTGGCACACTACGCCAGCGTCGACGGCCATCCGTTGCCCCTGACTCCGCGCGAATTCGCCGTACTCGGCCTATTGCTGCGTCATCGTGGACGGGCCTTTAGCCGTACCGAAATACTCGAGCGCACCGCCGGCAGCGACAGCGACGTCTCCGACCGCAGTGTCGAAGTGCTGGTCTTCGGTTTGCGCCGCAAACTGGATGCCGCCGGCCTGCAGGGCCTGATCGAAACCCGGCGTGGCGCGGGTTACCTGATCCCGTGAAACCGGCATCACTCTCTTCACGTATTACTTTGCTGCTGGTCATCACCAGCCTGGTGATCCTGGGTGGCGGCGCGATGTTGATGGACTGGCGCATCGACCATGAGATGGATGAGCGCTTCCAGCAAAATCTGCTGACGCAGGCGCAAACCCTTATCGCCATGATCGAGCTGGAGCAGGATGCTCTCAGCAGCGGCCGGGTGCTGCCGCCGCAGGCAGGCATCCTCGGCGGCGAGGGCCACGCCTATTACGAGCTGCGCTGCGCCGGCATCCCGCCGCTGCGCAGCAGCCCCGCGCTGCCGGTATTGCCGGCCAACTGGCCCGAGGCCGCCGGCGCCAAACCCCGCTACGGCAGGTTGCACGCACATCACGCCCACCTGAGCACGGTGATGCTTACCGTGCAGCCGCCGCAGAACAATAACGGAAACCAGGCTGCCCCACCCCGGCACGACTGCCGGCTGCTGTTCGCGCAAGACCGGCGCCCCCTCGACCAGATCCTGCTGGCGCTGGACTGGATTCTCGCCCTGAGCCCGGCCCTGGCGCTAGGCATCGCCCTGATCGCGGTACCGTTTATCGTGCGGCGCGGCCTGCGCCCGATGAAAGCCTTGGTCGAGCGAATGAGCGATATCGGCCCCCAGGCCCCCAGCCAGCGGCTGGCCCCCAGCGGGCTGCGCGAACTCGACCCCCTGGTCAGCCGCTTCAACGACGTGTTGGCACGCATGGATGAAGGCCTCGCTCGCGAACGCCAGTTTGCCAGCGGGCTAGCCCATGAGACGCGCACCCGGCTGGCTGAATTACGTGCCCTGGCCGAAATTGAGTCGCGCTATCCCAGCGGACGCAGCCTGCCCGAGGTACTCGCCGAAGTCGGCAGCATCAGTGCCGAGCTGGAAGCCACCGTTACCGCGCTGCTGTTGCTGACACGCCTGCAAGGCGGCCTGGAGCAGCCGCACCCGCAACTGTTGATATTGGCGCCCTGGCTAGAGCGCCAAGCGCAGCGCTACGCCAGTCAGGCTAGTGAGCGCGGGGTCGAGCTCCAGCTGCATATCGATCAGGCGGGTAATTTGCACACCGACCCGGCGCTGTTCGAAGTCGTTATCGGCAACTTGCTCGGTAATGCCTGTGCCTATGCGGCCACCGGCGACACGGTGCAGGTGCGCGTCGAGCCGTCGGCCATCAGCATCGACAATGCCGCACCTAATCTGCATGACAGCGACCTGCCCAGCCTCGGCCAGCGTTTCTGGCGCAAGCAACCGCAACATGCCGGCCATGCCGGCCTGGGCCTGGCCCTGGCACAAGCCGCCGCCGCCGCCCTGGGCATGCAATTAAGCCATCGACTCGATGACGGGCAGCGGCTGCATGTGCGGCTGTCATGGGCTGCTGCGCATACCCCACCGGCTCGAGCGGGATGAGCATCGCGCCAACAGGGCATCGCGAACACGTGCTGCCCGATCTGCTGAGCGCAGGATTGAGATGCGTCTTCTGCGGCACCGCGGCAGGTCGCCGCTCGGCCAGCGCAGGGGCCTACTACGCGCATCCCGGCAATATGTTTTGGCGCGCATTGCACGCCGCAAAACTCACCCCGCGCTTGCTTGCCCCCGAAGAATTTCCGCTATTGTCGCAGTACGGCATGGGCCTGACCGACTTGGCCAAAAGGCATGTCGGCAATGACAACGAGTTGCCC
Source organism: Dyella silvatica (assembly GCF_026283955.1). GTDB lineage: Bacteria > Pseudomonadota > Gammaproteobacteria > Xanthomonadales > Rhodanobacteraceae > Dyella_C > Dyella_C silvatica. The sequence goes on from NZ_JAPDPE010000002.1 coordinate 11,015, forward strand.
GGCGATGCCTTCGATGTCGCCGCCCTGATCGCCAAGATCGAGCGTTACCAGCCACGCGTGCTCGCGTTTACCAGCAAGGCGGCGGCGCGTATTGCGCTTGGACGTCCAGCCGTCTATGGGTTGCAAAGCGAACGCATCGGCGAAACCAAGGTATTCGTGCTGCCATCACCGTCGGGTCAAGCGCGTGGGCATTGGGATCTAACTCCGTGGCGGGCGCTGGCGGAGCTGGATACGTAGGCGAATATTGGGGGCGCCGAATGTTGGGATTCGCTTGTGCTCACCCCAACCCGCGGCACTCGGCTTAGTCGACGGGAGTGTGGCGGTATTTGCTGACGTCGTCCGCGCGTAGCGGCGCGGCTTTGTTCGACCAGGCCTGACGGATATAGCTGACCACAGAAGCCACCTCGTTATCGCTTAGCGACTGGGCAAAGGGCGGCATCGAATACGGCCGCGAATTACCGGCGGTGACCGGCGGAAAGCCGCCCAGCAACACGACCCGGATCGCATTGATACCGGTAGGCTCATTCACCGACGAATTGCCATCGAGCGGCGGATAAACGCCTGCGATGCCCTTGCCGTCCTTGCCATGGCAACCGGCGCATTGCTGCGCATACACCTTGGTGCCTTGATTGACCAGCGACTTGGTATCAAAGGGTAGCTCTGGCGCAGGTGCCGGCGCTCGCGCCGGCAGCGATTGCAGATAAGTCGCGATCGCACGCAGATCGTCTTCATCCATGTGCTGGGTGCTGCGCGCCACGACGTCGGCCATCGGCCCGAAGGCAGTACCCTTGTTCGACTGACCGGTTTTCAGCAGGTTGACGATGTCTTGTTCGCTCCAGCCTTCAAGACCGCCATTGGCCTGCGTGCTCAGGTCGGGCGCATACCAGTTCTGCACAGGGATCTGCCCACCGGAGAGGCTTTGGTCACTGCGCATACCGCCCAGAGCATCGCGGGTGATATGGCATTCGTTGCAGTGGCCTAGACCCTGTACCAGGTAGGCGCCACGGTTCCATGCCGCCGATTTGGTCGAGTCTGGCTGGTACACGCCCTCCTTGAAATACAAGGCACGCCACGCATTGAGACTGCTGCGCACGTTGTAGGGAAACTTGAGCCCGAGCGGCCCAGTGGCCTGCTGCACTGGCGGCAATGATTGCAGATAGGCGTAGATCGCCAAGGCATCGTCTTGGCTGACCTTGGTGTACGAGGTATACGAGAACGCCGGATACAACAGTTCGCCGTGGCGTCCTTTGCCCGAATGCAGCGCTTGCCAGAAATCCTCAAAGCTCCAGTCACCCAGGCCGGTCTTGGCATCCGGGGTAAGGTTGGGTGCGGGGATATCGCCAAACGGTGTCGCCGTCACCCGACCACCGGCAAATCGGGCACCGCCTTGCGCGGTATGGCAAGCCACACAATCGCCGACCAAGGCGAGATACTCGCCCTTGGCGATCAGTGCGGGATCTTTCAGCGTAGCGGCGTCAATCCGGCTCGCTTGGCGCGACACCGGTGCGCTGCCACTACGCAGCATCAACCAAGCCGCCAACAGCAGGGCAACCACGAACAGCAACAGCAGTAATCGACGCAGGGTCTTCATGCGCCGTCTCCCGTCGCACCGAGCACACCGCAAGGCAGTGGCGGAGTAATCGAACCGGCGGGTTGCGCATGCAGATCCGACGGCAACTCATGACTGGCCAGCCACGCGGATACCGCGCTGATATCCGAGTCGCTCAAGCGGTTCGCTACCAGCGCCATGCAATCAGGCGCCACGGTGGCGCGGGTCTTGGTGCGCCAGGAGCCCAGCTGTGAGCTGAGGTAGTCATACGGCAGGCCGACCAAGCCCGGGATGTTGGGCTGCACCCCGGTGAGTTGCGTGCCGTGGCAGCTGACGCAGGCAGGAATCTGACGTGCCGCATCACCCTTTAAAGCCAAGCTTTCGCCGCGCTGCAATGTCTCGGCGGAAATTCGCGGCACCGGCGAGCGACTGTACGGCACCTGCTGTTGTGCGAAGTATGTGGCGATCTCTTGCATGTATTGCGGACTAAGGTGGCGGACCGTGTATTCCATCGGCCCGTATTTGCGCAAACCATCCTGGAAGTCCTTGAGCTGCCGTGCCAGGTAACCCTCGGGCTTGCCCGCCAGCCGCGGGAAAAAGCCGCTCTGCGGTGAGCCTTCACCATGCGCGCCATGGCAGGCTGCGCAGGAGGCGACCCGTTGCTGAATGGTATCGGGCACCGCCGACGCGGCCTGATCCTCGGCGGCATGGACGGTACTCAGCGCCAATAGCAGCGCAACCATCGCTATGTGAAAAAGGCACCGCAGCGCGGTGGACCTGGCCTGACTCAGCTTGGCGTTGGTATCCATGCCCGGATTATAGGCAGCCGCCCCTGATCCGAAGGCCCGAGATGCGATTAAGCTGGCACATCGCGACAACCTGCCACACACCCCGGAGGCTACTGTGATTCGTTCGCCGCTTAGTCATGCATGGCTGCTTGCCAGCTTGCTGGTCAGCACACCCCTGGTTGCACAAAGCGCCGCCGAGAGCGATGTCTGGTCATCCATCGCCAGCCTGCGCCAACGTATGGATAGCGGTGCATTGACCTGCCAGGCACTGGTGAAACAATTCGATGGCCGCATCGCCCGGATCGATCAATCGGGGCCGATGCTGCATGCAGTGATCGAACTGAATCCAGATGCCGGCAAGCTCGCCGATACGCTCGACGCAGAGCATGCTGCGGGCAAATCGCCGGGTGCGCTGCACGGGATCCCTGTTTTGCTGAAGGACAACATCGACACCGGCGACCGTATGCTGACCACCGCAGGCTCGCTGGCGTTGATCGATGCCCCCGCACCTCGCGATGCCGGCTTGGTGGAGCGTTTGCGTAAAAGCGGTGCGCTGATTCTGGGCAAGGCCAATCTCAGCGAATGGGCCAATATGCGTTCTGGCCATGCCAGCAGCGGCTGGAGTGCGCGCGGCGGGCAAACCCGTAATCCTTACGTACTCGATCGCAACCCCTGCGGCTCTAGCGCGGGTTCGGCCGCAGCGGTCGCCGCCGGGCTGGTAACCGTGGCCATCGGCAGCGAAACGGACGGCTCGATCATTTGTCCCGCGGCCAGCAACGGCATCGTCGGCATCAAGCCGACGCTTGGGCTGGTCAGCCGCAGCGGCATTATTCCGATCAGCCATAACCAGGACACTGCCGGCCCCATCGCACGCAGTGTCGCCGACGCCGCTGCCCTGCTCAGCGTTATCGCTGGCAACGACCCACGTGACCCGGCCACCAGCGATGCCGATAAACATGCCACCGACTACACGAAGTTTCTCGATCCCAACGGTTTAAAAGGCAAACGCATCGGCGTGGTGCGCAAACTGGCCGGCGCGGAACCGAATGCCGATCACGTGCTGGATCAATCCATCGCACTGATGAAAGCACAGGGCGCCATCATCATCGACCCAGTCGAGCTACCGCATTTGAAAGACCTCGGCGACGTCGAATTGACCGTGCTGTTGTATGACCTCAAGCACGACATGCAGGCCTATCTGGCGACGCGTACCGGCCTGAAAGTGAAAACCCTGGCCGACCTGATTGCCTTCAATCAGCGCGAGGCCGCTCGCGAAATGCCTTGGTTCGGACAAGAACTGTTCGAGCAGGCGCAAGCCAAAGGTCCACTGACCGACAAGGCGTATACCGACGCGCTGGCCAAGGCCAAACAACTCTCCGCCAAGGACGGGATCGATGCGGCTCTCGCAGCGCATCAGCTGGATGCTTTATTGGCGCCGTCATGGGGCCCGGCCTTTATGACCGATCCGGTGCTTGGCGATCACGTGGTCAGCGGCGATCCGACCGTGGGTGGTGCCTCGCAACCCGCGGCGATGGCCGGTTATCCATCGATCACCGTGCCAGCCGGCTTTGCGCATGACCTGCCCGTAGGCATCGTCTTGTTCGGCGCGAAGTGGAGTGAGCCGACGTTGATCACCATCGCCTACGGCTTTGAGCAGCACAGCAAGGTCTTTCGTGCGCCCACCTTCCTCGACACAGTGGGCGGCAAACCGCAGGTGGCGGCTAGCCCGTAAATTTCCTCTGGATCGCCATATGAGCGACTGACTACCGTCCTAGCCTCGGCAGTCGCTCCGGGCAATCGGCGCGACGCCACAGCAAAGACCATCGAGCTACAGGTGGCGTCGACGCAAGCTCGTTATCCAGGGACTACGCATGAAACGACTAATCTGTTGGGCACTGACCAGCGTCGCGATGACCGCCGCATTATCGGCGCACAGTGAAGAGGCCAGTTGGACTCAACCGCAAAAGCCCTTTCAGATCTACGCCAACACCTACTACGTCGGCACGCAGGGTTTGAGCGCCATCCTGATTACCTCGGCGCAAGGGCATGTACTGATCGACGCCCCCATGGAACACAACGCGTCGATGATCGAAGCCAATATTCGCGCACTGGGATTTCGTATCGAAGATATTCGCGTCGTGCTGAATTCGCATGCGCACTCCGATCATGCCGGCGGCATCGCTGAGCTGGCACGCGTGAGCGGCGCCAAAGTTCGAGCCAGTGTGGCCGGGGCGAAAGCCTTGAAACTGGGTGGTAAGGACCCCGAAGATCCGCAGTATGGCGAGGCTCCGCTGTTTCCCGCGGTCACCGATGTGGGCCTCGTCCGCGATGGCGAAACCATTCATGTCGGAACCACCGAACTGGTCGCCCATTACACCCCCGGGCATACGCCGGGCAGCACCTCATGGACATGGCGTTCGTGCGATCAAGAGCATTGTTTGAACATCGCCTATGCCGACAGTCTTACGCCCTTGAGCTCCGATGGCTTCCGTTTCAGCGATGAGGCCAAGCACCCGCACCGCGTCGAAGACTATCGTCAGGCCATCGCGACCGTGGCAGCACTACCCTGCGATATCCTGATCACGCCGCACCCGGACGCCAGCGACTTCCTGGAACGGGTGGCCAAACGCGATCAGGGAGTAAAGCCGAACCCACTGATCGATACTCAGGCGTGTAAAGCCTATGCCGCGGGTGCGAGCGTCAAATTGGCAGCGCGGCTGGCCAAAGAGAAAACCGAGCACCCGCACTGAGCGGCAGCTGCCAGGCCTGACGATGCCTCGTCAGGCCATGCCGCCGGACTTGCGCACGATCAGCATGGCCAGTTCCAGCGACTGCTCGTAATTGAGCCGGGGATCGACCATCGATTTGTACGCACGATTGAGATCGGCCTCATTCAAATCGCGGGCCCCACCCATGCATTCAGTGACATCTTCGCCGGTGAGCTCTAGATGTACGCCGCCCAGGCGTGTTCCGGCGGCGGCGTGGATATCGAAGGCTTGATCCAGCTCGCCGCGGATATTGTCAAAACGGCGGGTCTTGTAGCCATTGGAGGTGCTTTCGGTATTGCCATGCATCGGATCGGCTACCCATAGCACGCGCCGACCGGCGCGCTTCACCGCCTCCAGCAATGTCGGCAGCGCAGTCGCGATCTGTGCGTTGCCCATGCGATGGATCAGGGTCAATCGGCCCGGCTCGTCACTAGGATTGAGCACATCGATCAAGCGCAGCAAATCATCGGATTTCGCGGTCGGTCCGACTTTCACGGCAATCGGATTGCTGATGCCGCGGAAGTACTCGGTATGCGCGCCATCCAGCGCTGCGGTGCGCATGCCGATCCACGGAAACTGCGTCGACAGGTTGAACCAGCCCTGGTGCCGCGGCACCTGGCGTGTCATGGCCTGTTCGTAGTGCAGCAACAGGGCTTCATGCGAGGTGAAAAAATCGACCCGCGTGAAACCGGCAATCGGTCCGGCCAGGGTTTCCATAAAGCGTAGCGAGTCGCCGATGCCCGCCACCATGCGCCGATACTCGGCGGCCAAGGGCGCATGCTCGACCCAGGCCAGATCCCAGTATTCGGGATGATGCAGATCGGCGAACCCACCATCGATCAGTGCCCGCACAAAATTCATGGTCAAGGCGGAGTGCGCGTGCGCCTGAATCAGTCGCTGCGGATCCGCGCGCCGCGCCTCGGCGGTAAACCCCGGCCCATTGACCACATCGCCGCGAAAGCTGGGCAACGTCACACCGTCACGGGTTTCCGTGTCGGTGGAGCGTGGCTTGGCATATTGACCGGCGAAACGCCCAACGCGCAGTACCGGCTTCTTAAGCCCATGCACCAAGACCAGGCTCATTTGCAGCAGCACTTTGAGCCGATTGGAGATAATCGGGCTGGTGCAGTCGACAAAGCTCTCGGCGCAATCGCCACCTTGCAATAAGAATCGCTGCCCTTCCTGTGCCTCGGCCAGGGCCTGCTTCAGTGCCCGTACTTCCCACGACGTCACCAACGGCGGCAATTGCGCCAGCTGCGTGGTGGCGCGGGCAAGTTCGGCGGCATCCTCATAAACCGGCTGTTGCAGCGCGACACGTTGCTGCCAGGAATCAGGCGCCCAGGCGTCGGGTTTAAGCGGGGTGGGAGAAGGGTGATTCATCGATGCAGCCTCACAGGCCAGTAACTTTCAGGAGGCATTCGCCTCAACGGGACGCACGTCTACGCATGGCGGCCGACACCGCCCAAATGACCAATACCAGATACCAGAACAAGGTCCACGCTGGCATGGGCAAGCCCAGGATGGGCTCGAGCTTGGCGCACTCGCCCGAACCGGTGAACACCATCTTCAGCATCTTGGCGAACGGGAAGGCATCCATCATGTAGCCGAGATTCGGCCCGCAGGACGGAATCTGATCGGCCGGCAGGGTCTGCAGCCACAGGTGCCGAGCCGCCGTACCGATGCCAGCGAGAGCACCGATGACGACGCCACCGGTGATCACCCAACGCAGCTTGCCGCGTGGCGCTAACAAGGCTCCGAGCAGGAAAAACACCCCCATGACCATGAAGGCGATCCGCTGAAAGATACACAGCGGGCACGGAACCATGCCCAATACGTGCTCGCCATAAAGCGCAAAGCCCAGCAGGCCGACACAAATCAAAAAGCCGGCAGAGAAAACGGCACGGTAAGACCAACGCAGTGGGTTCATGGGGCACCATCATGTTGCGAGGCAGCAACCTTAGCTGCTCACCATCGCGCTGTCAGCTGCCGTCGTACACCCTCTTCTGGGTGGAACTAGCGCAGGCTCATGATGTCCGCGCCGTCAGAGGCAGCTTCAGTGCCTTCGCTTCAAAACGATGGATTCCCAACGGCAGGACAATTCAGCGCGACGCGCTGTCACCGCTTTCCAGAAAAAACAAACCCCGGCTGGTTGCCCGGCCGGGGTTGTTTAGATCGTGCAAGAATCGCTTACTCGGCGTCGACTGCGTCAACCGCTGCCGGGCGACCCACCAGCTCGACATAGGCCATCGGCGCAGTGTCGCCAGGGCGGAAGCCGCACTTCAGGATACGCAGGTAACCGCCGGGACGCTCGCGGTAACGCGGGCCCAGCTCGACGAACAACTTGCCCACAGCCTGTTTGTCGCGCAAACGCGAGAAAGCAAGGCGGCGGTTGGCAACGCCGTCGGTCTTGGCGAGCGTGATCAGCGGCTCGGCAACGCGGCGAAGCTCTTTCGCCTTCGGCAAGGTGGTGCGGATCAACTCATGCTTCATCAGCGAGGAGGCCATATTGCGGAACATGGCTTCGCGATGCGAGCTGGTGCGATTGAGTTTGCGTCCGGATTTTTGGTGGCGCATGGCTAGAACTCTCTATCTGTTGTTATGAAAAGTCGACGACTAAAGCCGGCTTCCCGCGGTTACCCGCTATTACGAGCCACTGTGCAGCAGGCTCTTATGAGATTGCGGCCATGGATGACCGCTTCTGGCGCCTGGCGAGAGAGCTAAGCTCAAACTCGCCAGTTCGCCGGTATCACTGCGATCATGATCGATCGCAAAAACAAGACATCAACCCAGCTGCATACCGTGCGACAAGCCCGGCGGCGGCCAGTTTTCAAGCTTCATGCCGAGTGCGAGACCACGCCCGCCCAGGACATCCTTGATTTCGGTCAGCGACTTCTTGCCAAGATTCGGCGTCTTAAGCAGCTCGACTTCGGTCTTCTGCACCAGGTCGCCGATGTAATAGATGCTCTCGGCCTTCAGGCAGTTTGCCGAACGCACGGTGAGCTCCAAATCGTCGATCGGACGCAGCAGCAACGGGTCGAAACCGCCCTTCTCTGCTTTGTCGGTAGCGCTCTCGCGACGCGAGAAGTCACCAAACACCGACAGCTGGTCGTTGAGGATTTCAGCAGCCTTGCGAACTGCGTCTTCCGCACCGATGGTGCCGTTGGTCTCGATGTCCAGCACCAGCTTGTCGAGGTTGGTGCGCTGCTCAACGCGAGCTGCGTCCACTTCGTAAGCCACGCGCAGCACTGGCGCAAACGAGGCATCGAGCTGCAAGCGACCGATCGGCCGAGTTTCCTCGTCCGGATGCTGGCGCGCGCTGGCCGGCTGGTAGCCGACGCCGCGACGCACCTTCAGGCGCATGTTCAACGCGATGTCTTTGGTCAGGTGGCAAATGACATGCTCGGGGTTGATGATTTCCACCGAGTGATCCACCTGGATATCGCCAGCGGTCACAACGCCCTTGCCTTTCTTGGCCAAGGTCAAGGTGACTTCGTCACCCGTGTGCTGGCGAATCGCCACGTCTTTCAGGTTCAGCAGGACTTCGATCACGTCCTCCTGCAAACCTTCCAGAGTGGTGTACTCATGAAGCACGCCATCAATTTCAACCTCGACAATGGCACTGCCAGGAATCGAGGAGAGCAACACGCGACGCAGCGCGTTACCCAGTGTATGGCCGAAACCTCGCTCGAGCGGCTCGACAACCACCTTTGCGCGGTTGGCTCCGAGTTGCTCGACGCTGAGGCCACGAGGCCGTAGCACGCTAGTAGACGAAACTGCCATGCAGGGCTCCGGTTGATTACTTCGAGTAAAGCTCGACGATCAAGCTCTCATTGATATCGGACGGCAAATCACCGCGATCCGGTACCGACTTGAACGTACCTTCGAACTTCTTGGCGTCGACTTCGACCCACTGCGGACGCAAGTCCATGGTGTCGAACACGGTCGCCGCTTCTTGTACGCGCAGCTGAGTGCGTGCACGTTCGGTCAGCGCGATCGCATCGCCCGGGCGAACCTGGTACGACGGAATGTTCACTTTCTTGCCGTTCACCAGGATTGCCTTGTGGGCAACCAACTGACGAGCCTGGGCGCGGGTCACCGCAAAACCCATGCGATAAACGACGTTGTCCAGACGGCTTTCGAGCAAGCGCAGCAAGTTCTCGCCAGTGTTGCCCTTGAGGGTCGACGCTTTGGCGTAGTAGTTGCTGAACTGACGTTCAAGCACACCGTAGATGCGCTTGACCTTCTGCTTTTCGCGCAGCTGCAGCGCGTAATCGGACATACGCATGCGCTTGTTGGCGCCATGCTGACCGGGTTTGTTTTCCAGCTTGCACTTGGAGTCGATGGCGCGAGCCGGACTCTTCAGACTGAGATCTGCACCCTCACGACGGGCGAGTTTGCAGGTAGCTCCACGATAACGGGCCATGGGTTTGCTCCTTAGACTCGACGCTTCTTGGGGGGACGGCAGCCGTTGTGCGGAATCGGCGTGACGTCAATGATGTTGAGCACCTTGTAGCCCAGCGCGTTCAACGAACGCACAGCGGACTCACGACCCGGACCCGGGCCTTTGATGCGTACTTCAACCGTCTTCACACCGTAATCGCCTGCAGCACGACCGGCCTTTTCGGCAGCGACCTGTGCGGCAAATGGGGTCGACTTACGCGAACCGCGGAAACCCGCGCCGCCTGCAGTCGCCCACGACAGAGCATTGCCCTGACGATCGGTGATGGTGACGATGGTGTTATTGAAAGAAGCTTGCACGTGGGCCACGGCATCCGTGACAACGCGCTTGATCTTCTTCTTGGTCTTAACCGGCTTAGCCATATTCGGAATCCGTTACTTCTTGATCGCGCGACGGGGACCCTTGCGGGTACGTGCGTTAGTACGCGTGCGCTGGCCGCGCACCGGCAGGCCACGGCGGTGGCGCAGACCGCGGTAGCAACCTAGATCCATCAGACGCTTGATGGCGATACCCACCTCACGGCGCAGATCGCCCTCGACAACATACTTGCCAATTTCGGCACGTAGCTTTTCAACTTCACCTTCGCTGAGGGACTTGATCTGGGTGGTCGGAACCACGCCAGCGTCCACACAGACCTTCTTGGCCCGGCTGCGACCGATGCCATAAATGCTTTGCAGGCCAACCCAGACATGCTTCTGGACCGGCAAATTGACACCCGCGATGCGCGCCATGATGTATTTCTCCGATGCGTTTCGTGCGCGGTAAACGCGCAACTTTAACTTGAATTACCCCAACAGGAAAGCCCTGCGGCACTAGGTGCCGCCACTCCCCGACTTAAAGTCCTTTCTTCAGCGCCCCAGCAGCCATTCAGTTGCGGCGAAGATTGGACTTCTTGAGCAGACTTTCATATTGGTGACTGACCAAGTGCGCCTGCACCTGAGCAGTGAAGTCCATCACCACGACTACGACGATCAGCAGAGAGGTGCCACCGAAGTAGAAAGGAACATGCCAAAGGCTTTGCATAAACGACGGCACCAGGCAAACCAGCACCAAGTACACCGCGCCGATACCAGTCAAACGGGTCATTACGCCGTCGATATACTCGCCAGTTGCTCGACCTGGACGAATACCTGGAATCAATGCGCCAGAGCGCTTGAGGTTATCTGCGGTCTCCTGCGAGTTGAAAACGATCGCCGTATAGAAGAAAGCGAACGAAATCACCAGCACAGCAAACACGATGTCGTAAAGCGGGCTACCCGGGCTCAGCTGCGAGATCAACTCTTGCAGCCAGCGCGACTGGCTTCCATTACCAAGCCAGCTTGCCGCCGTCGCCGGAAACATCAGCAGGCTCGAGGCGAAGATCGGCGGAATCACACCCGCCATATTGATCTTCAACGGCAAATGCGAGGTCTGATTCATGTAGGCCTGCTGCCCACCTGAACGACGCGCGTAATTCACCGTAATACGCCGCTGTGCCCGCTCCATGTACACCACGAACGCGGTAACCGCCAAAATCAGTCCAATCACCAGGATCAACTTCAGCACTGAAAGCTCGCCGTTGTTGGTCATGGTCAAGGTATGTGCCACCGCACCCGGCAGGCCAGAAACGATGCCTGCGAAGATCAGCAGCGAAATACCGTTGCCGATACCACGCTCGGTGATCTGTTCGCCCAGCCACATCAGGAACATCGTGCCGGCGGTAAGGCCGACGATCGACGCCATGACGAAGCCAAAACCTGGCGTGTACACCACCGGCGCGCCACCGGATGCGACCTGCTTCTGCAGGGCCATCGCGATACCAAACGCCTGAAATGCTGCCAGGCCGACCGTGCCGAAGCGGGTGTACATGGTCATCTTGCGACGCCCCGCCTCACCCTCTTTGCGCAGCTGCTGCAGGCTCGGAATGACCGCACCCATCATCTGCACCACGATCGAGGCCGAAATGTACGGCACCACACCCAGTGCGAACACTGAAAAACGAGCCAGCGAGCCACCTGAGAACATGTTGAACATGCTCATCAGGCCGCCGCCTTGTTCAATCAGACTCGTCATCGCCTCCGGATTGACACCCGGAACCGGAATGAACGAACCAAGACGGAACACGATCAACGCAGCAAGCACAAAGAAAATGCGCTGACGTAGCTCCGTCAACTTACCAAGCGATCCGAGCGATGTGCCCTGGGCTGCCGCCACGTTGATTACTCCACGCTGCCGCCGGCAGCCTCAATGGCTGCCTTGGCACCAGCAGTAGCCAGTACACCGGACAGTTTCACCGCACGGCCGATTTCACCCTTGGCGACAACCTTGACCTTCTTCGCATGGCTGTCGATCAGACCAGCCTGATGCAGAACGATGGTGTCGATCACGTCAGCCTTGAGGCTGGCCAACTGATACAGGAACACTTCCTGGCTCTCGCGCTTCTTCAGCGAGCGAAAGCCCACCTTCGGCAAGCGACGCTGCAACGGCATCTGACCGCCTTCGAAGCCGTAACGGTGCGTACCGCCGGCGCGAGCGTGCTGACCCTTGTGACCGCGACCAGCCGTTTTACCCAGGCCCGAACCGATACCGCGACCCACGCGAAGACGCGTTTTGCGCGAACCAGCGGCCGGCTTGATGTCATTAAGACGCATGTTGTTTACTCCTCAACCCGCACAAGGTAGTAGACCGTGTTGATCAGACCGCGAACCTGCGGGCTGTCTTTCAATTCACGGACGTCGTTGAGCTTGCCCAGGCCGAGCGCCTTCACGCTCAAGCGGTGACGGCTCTGCACACCGCGCAGGCCTTTGACCAAGCGCACGCGTACGGTTTTTTCGTTGTTAGCCATTGCCCAGCACCTCTTCCAGGGTCTTGCCGCGCTTGGCCGCGATCTGCTTCGGCGAAGCGATGGCCTGCAGGCCTTTGATGGTGGCGCGAACCAGGTTGATCGGGTTACGCGAACCCACCGCCTTGGCCAGCACGTTCTTGACGCCAACGACTTCCAGCACAGCGCGCATGGCGCCGCCGGCAATCACGCCGGTACCTTCGGAAGCGGGCTGCATAAACACGCGAGCTGCGCCGTGGTTAGCCTTGATGGCATACCACAGGGTGCCGTTGTTCAGGTCGATGCTCACCATTTGACGACGGGCGCGCTCCATGGCCTTGGAAATGGCAACCGGCACTTCGCGCGCCTTGCCATAACCAAAACCAACGCGGCCTTCGCCGTCGCCAACCACGGTCAGCGCAGTGAAGCTCATCTGGCGGCCACCCTTAACGGTCTTGGCCACGCGGTTGACGGCGATCAGCTTTTCGAGCAGGCCGTCTGAATTTTCGCGATCGGTAGAAGACATGTTCTTTTCCGTATGCCCGGACTATCCGGGACTTTTGCTTGCGGCTGTGCCGCTTGGAGTTGTTTTCTGTGGAGCTGGGAGCCAGGAGTAAAGAGCTTGCGCGAGTCAAAACAACCAACAGCGCTAGCCTCTACTCCCGAATTCCCGATCAATCAGAACTTCAGGCCAGCCTCACGAGCGGCATCGGCCAAAGCCTTGATGCGACCGTGATAGCGGAAACCCGAACGATCAAACGCCACCGACTCAATACCGGCAGCCTTGGCGCGCTCGGCAACCGCTTTACCTACAGCAGCGGCAGCTTCGCAATTCTTGGTGCCATTCAGACCTTCGGATACCGACTTCTGCACGGTGGAGGCAGCAGCCACCACGTTCAGGCCAGTGGCGTCGAAGACTTGTGCGTACAGGTGCTGACCCGTGCGATGCACCGACAAACGGGGCACTGCGAGCTCACGGATGTGAGCGCGGGTGGATTTTGCACGACGGAGGCGGGATTCATTCTTGTTCATAGTGTTTCTCCAGAAAGCGGATAGGCCAGCACCTTTCAGTGCATTACGCCTTCTTGGCTTCCTTCAGCGTGATCTTCTCGCCGGCGTAGCGAACGCCCTTGCCCTTGTACGGCTCCGGTGGGCGGTAGCCACGAATCTTCGCAGCGACCTCACCAACGAGCTGCTTGTCCGAGCCCTTGATAACGACTTCGGTCTGCGTCGGAGTTTCGATGCTGATGCCTTCCGGCGCGTCGAACACCACCGGATGCGAAAAGCCCAGGCTCAGGTTCAAAGCTTTGCCGGCCATCGATGCGCGGTAACCCACGCCAACCAGCTCAAGCTTGCGCTCGAAACCGTCGGACACGCCTTTGATCATGTTCGCCAGCAGTGCGCGAGCCGTACCACCGAACTTGTCTTCGGCACCCTCGGCGACACTGATGTTCACGGTGCCGTTGTCCACCGCCACGGAAACACCGGGCAGTGCATGCAACGACAACGAACCCTTCGGACCTTTGACCGAGATGCCTTCTTCGGCAATCTTCAGCTCAACGCCCTTCGGCAGGGAAATCGGTTTTTTGGCAACACGGGACATCGTCGACTCCTTATGCCACTTGGCCGATGACTTCGCCGCCCAAACCCTTAGCACGGGCCTGCGCGTCGGTCAGAAGACCGGCAGAAGTCGAGATAATCGAGATACCCAGGCCGCCGAGAACCTTCGGCAACTCGTCCTTGCCGCGATAAACGCGCAGGCCGGAGCGGCTGACACGGGAGATACGCTCGATGGCCGGGCGGCCTTCGAAGTACTTGAGCTTAAGCTCGAGTACCGGCTTGCCTTCCTGAGTGGAGGTCTTTGCGTCGAGGATATAACCCTCGTTTTTCAGAAGGCTGGCGATAGCCACCTTCAACTTCGACGACGGCATGCTTACGGCCTGCTTGCCCGTGAGCTGGGCATTGCGGATGCGCGTAAACAGATCGGCGATGGGATCAGTCATGCTCATGAAAACATCCTTCAGAGTGCACCGATATCCGATAAAACCGGAAATCAATTTTAGATTGTGAGCCGGCAAAGCGCCGGCCTGCATTACGCAGACCGCCGACTATAACAGCTTGTTTCCAGTTTTGCGAATATCGATGCGTAATCGCATCAACGGCTGCACGTTACCGTGCAACCGCCGTTCTCATCCGCGGCACCGAAATGCCGCGGATGTGTATTGGGCAAATCGATTACCAGCTGGCCTTGCGCAGACCTGGAACGTCACCGCGCATGGTAGCTTCACGCAATTTGTTACGGCCGAGGCCGAACTTGCGATACACACCACGCGGACGACCGGACAATTCGCAGCGGTTACGCTGGCGGACTGGGCTGGCGTCACGCGGCAGCTTCTGCAGCTTGGTCTGAGCTTCCATCTTCTCCTCGTAGGAGGCGCTGGGGCTCAACACAATTGCTTTCAGTTCTGCACGCTTGGTGGCGTACTTCTTGACGATTTTGGTCCGCTTGATATCGCGGTTCACCATCGATGTCTTAGCCATGGGTCTCTCGCGTCTATCAGTTACGGAACGGGAAGCTGAAGGCTTCCAGCAACGCTTTGGCTTCTTCGTCGGTCTTGGCCGTGGTGGTGATGGAGATATCCATACCGCGCACTGCGTCGATCTGATCGAAGTCGATTTCCGGGAAGATGATCTGTTCCCGAACGCCGAAGTTGTAGTTGCCGCGACCGTCGAAAGCACGACCGGAGACACCACGGAAGTCGCGAGTACGCGGCAACGAGATGTTGATCAGGCGATCGAGGAATTCCCACATCTGGGCGCGACGCAAGGTGACCTTGCAGCCGATCGGCCAGCCGTCACGGATCTTGAACGAGGCAACGGATACGCGCGCCTTGGTCGTGATCGGCTTCTGGCCTGCGATCTTGGCCATATCGGCCACGGCGTTCTCGAGCACTTTCTTATTGCCCGCCGCTTCGCCCACGCCCATGTTCAGCGTGATTTTGGTGATGCGGGGAACCTGCATCACATTCTGGTAACCGAAGCGCTCAGTGAGCTTCTGCATTACCTGTTCTTTATAAAACGTTTCAAGGCGCGTCATGATCGTGTTCCTTACGCGTCCACGACCTCGCCAGACGAACGGAACACGCGGACCTTACGCTTATCTTCAAGCGTTTTGATACCGACGCGCTCACCCTTGTTCGTGGCGGGGTTGAACAGCTGCACATTAGAGATATGGATCGAAGCCTCACGCTCAACGATGCCGCCGGCCTGGTTGGCTTGCGGATTCGGCTTGGTGTGGCGCTTGATCAGGTTCACGTTGGAGACGAACACGCGATCGCCATCAACGCGCAGCACGTCGCCGCGCTGACCTTTGTTTTTACCGGTGATCACGAGGACCTGATCACCTTTGCGGATACGGTTCATGTCTGGTCTCCGCTCAGAGCACTTCGGGCGCGAGGGAGACGATCTTCATGAACTTCTCGCTGCGCAGCTCGCGGGTAACCGGCCCGAAAATACGGGTACCGATCGGCTCGAGCTTGTTGTTGAGGAGCACCGCTGCATTACCGTCGAAACGGATCAGCGAGCCATCCGGACGGCGTACACCCTTGGCGGTACGAACCACCACGGCGTTGTACACCTCACCCTTCTTTACCTTGCCACGCGGAATCGCATCTTTCACGGTGACTTTGATCACGTCACCGATGCCGGCGTAACGGCGCTTGGAGCCACCGAGCACCTTGATGCACATCAATTCCTTCGCACCGCTGTTGTCCGCTGCGGAAAGCGTGCTTTGCATCTGAATCATGTTTGCACCCTCCCCTTAGACGCTGGCGCGCGTGATGATTTCGACCACGCGGTGATGCTTGGTCTTGGACAACGGACGGCATTCTGCGATGCGGACGAGATCACCTTCGTTCGCGCCGAGATCGTCCTGCGCATGCAACTTGGTCGAACGGCGAATGATTTTGCCGAGCAGCCAATGCTGAACCTGACGCTCGATCAAAACGGTGACCGTCTTGTTCATTTTGTTGCTGGTGACGCGACCCTCGAGGGTACGCACCTGTTTTTGGTTATCGCTCATATCCGCCGTCCCTTACTTCTTGCCGCCGAGCACAAACTTCGTGCGGGCAATGTCGCGCCGTACACGGCGCAGTTGGTGCGGCTGGTTGAGCTGGCCGGTGCCTTTCTGCATACGCAAGTTGAATTGCTCCTTGCGCAGGTCCAGCAGATGCTGTTTCAGCTCGTCGGCCGACTTGTCTTTGATCGTGTTGATCGCTTTGGTGGCCATCACATCACCGCCCTGGTCACAAACTGGGTCTGTACCGGGAGCTTCGCGGCAGCCAGGCGGAACGCCTCGCGTGCAGTCTGCTCGTCGACACCTTCGATTTCATAAACCATGCGGCCGGGCTGGACCAGAGCGACCCAGAATTCCACGCCGCCCTTACCTGCGCCCATTCGAACTTCGATCGGCTTCTTGGTAATCGGCTTATCGGGGAACACGCGGATCCACAACTTGCCACCACGCTTCACGAAACGGGTGATGCAGCGACGACCCGCCTCGATCTGACGCGCGGTCAGCGCGCCAGTCATGGTGGACTTCAGGCCGTACTCGCCAAAGCTGACGACGTTCGCGCACTGGGCCAAGCCGTCATTACGGCCCTTGAACTGCTTACGGTATTTGGTTCGTTTAGGTTGCAACATGGCAACTCTCCTTACTTCGCCGTCCGCTCGCGACGGCCTTCACCGCCCTCGCGACGCGAATCACCACGACGACCTTCGCCACCTTCGCGGCGCGGCTGCGATTGCTCGTCTTTCGACTCTTGGGCGGCCTGGGCCAGATCAAAGATCTCACCCTTATAGATCCACACCTTGATGCCGATGATGCCGTAGGTGGTCTTCGCCTCGGCAAAGCCGTAGTCGATGTCGGCACGCAGCGTATGCAGCGGCACGCGACCTTCGCGGCTCCATTCAGAACGAGCGATCTCGGCACCGTTCAGGCGGCCGGAGACGTTGATTTTGATACCCAGTGCACCGAGGCGCATCGCGTTGCCGACCGAGCGCTTCATGGCGCGGCGGAACATGATGCGACGCTCGAGCTGCTGCGCGATCGACTCGGCAACCAGCTGCGCGTCAAGCTCGGGCTTGCGCACTTCGCTGACATTGATGTGCGCCGGAACGCCCATCAGCTGGCTGACTTCCTTGCGCAGCTTCTCGATATCCTCACCTTTCTTGCCGATCACCACGCCCGGACGGGCGGTGTGAATCGTCACGCGTGCGGTTTTAGCCGGACGCTCGATCAGGATTTTCGAGATGCCAGCCTGGGCTAGCTTCTTGCGCAGCATTTCACGGACTTTCAAATCGGCCGCGAGATACTTGGCGTAATCGCCCTTATTGGCGTACCACTTCGAGTTCCAGTCCTTGGCAATGCCGAGGCGGATACCGGTGGGATGAACTTTATGACCCATCGTCTACGTCCCCAGTCAGTTGCCAACAACCACAGTGATGTGGCTGGTGCGCTTCAAAATGCGGGCGTACATGCGCTTCATGGCCGGACCTTCATCCACGAAGATGCTCGAGACCTTCAGCTCGTCGACGTCAGCGCCGAGATTGTTCTCGGCGTTGGCAACGGCTGACAGCAGTACCTTGCGAACAAGGAGTGCAGCCTTCTTGTTGGTGAATTGGAGCACGTCGCTGGCGCGGCCCACGGGTAATCCGCGAACCAGGTCAGCAACCAGGCGTGCCTTCTGCGCCGAAATGCGGGCGCTGCGCAGGATCGCTTTGGCTTCAGTGCTCATCACTTGCCCTTCTTATCGCCGCCATGGCCCTTGAAAGTACGCGTCACTGCGAATTCGCCGAGCTTGTGCCCGACCATATTCTCGTTGACGAGTACCGGCACGTGCTGGCGACCGTTGTGGATGGCGATGGTCAACCCAACCATTTCTGGCAGGATCATGGAACGACGCGACCAGGTTTTGATCGGACGCTTGTTATTAGTGGAAACCGCAGCTTCCACCTTCTTCACGAGGTGAAGGTCGACGAACGGACCTTTCTTTAAAGAACGCGGCATGTCGGTTTCCGGTTATTTGCGACGACGCACAATGAACTGCTGTGTGCGCTTGTTGTTACGGGTCTTGTAGCCCTTGGCCGGCGTGCCCCATGGGCTAACCGGGTGACGGCCACCAGAAGTCTTGCCTTCACCACCACCATGCGGGTGATCGACCGGGTTCATCACCACACCGCGAACGGTGGGACGAATACCCAGCCAACGCTTGGCGCCGGCTTTGCCGAGCTTCTTCAGGCTGTGCTCGCTGTTGCCGACTTCACCGATGGTGGCGCGGCAATCAACGGGTACGCGACGCATTTCGCCGGAGCGAAGACGCAGCGTGGCATAACCGGTTTCACGAGCAACCAACTGCACGGAAGCGCCGGCACTGCGAGCAATCTGCGCGCCCTTGCCCGGCTTCATCTCGATGCAATGAATCGTGCTGCCGACCGGGATGTTACGCAGCGGCAGGCAGTTACCGGCCTTGATCGGCGCATCGGTGCCGGAGACCAGACGATCGCCCACCTGCACGCCCTTGGGCGCGATGATGTAACGACGCTCACCGTCGGCATAGCACAGCAGTGCGATGTGTGCGGTGCGATTCGGATCGTACTCGATACGCTCGACCTTGGCTGCGATGCTTTCCTTATCGCGCTTGAAGTCGATGATGCGGTAACGCTGCTTATGACCGCCGCCCTGGTGGCGAACGGTGATACGACCGTAATGATTGCGACCACCGGTTTTGGACTGCGATTCGGTCAACGCCGCGAACGGCGCGCCCTTATGCAGGCCCGGCGTACGTACGCTAACTGCGTCACGGCGCCCGGGGGAGGTCGGTTTGTGGGTAATTAATGCCATCTCACAGAACTCCTAGCTCAGGCTTTGGCTGACACGTCGATGGTCTGACCATCGGCAAGTCGAACGTAGGCCTTGCGCTTGCCCTGGCGATTGCCAGCGCGGAAACGGAAGGACTTGACCTTACCCTTGGCGTTGACGAGGTTCACCTGCTCGACTTTAACGTCGAACATCTGCTCCACCGCCGCGCGGACATCGGCCTTGGTTGCTTCGGGGGCCACCACAAATACGTACTGGTTGCTCGCTGCGAGGCGAGCCGCCTTTTCGGAAATGTGCGGCGCACGCAGCGTGTTTAGAATGCGTTCGTTGCTCATGCCAACCACTCCTCAACCTTCTTGACGGCCTCGACGGTCATCACGACGTGATCGGAGCCCACCAGGCTGACCGGGTTCAGTGCCATGACGTCGAGCACATGAATGTAGGGAATGTTGCGAGCGGCCAGGAACACTGCCTCAGAGGCGTCTTCCGAAACCAGCAGCACACGGCCCGACACTTGCAGCTCAGCCAGCTTGGCAACCATCGACTTGGTCTTCGGAGTATTGATGCCGAAGCTCTCGACAATCTTCAGACGGTCCTGACGCGCCAACTCCGAGAAAATGGAGCGGATCGCGACACGGTAGGCCTTACGGTTGACTTTTTGCTCGAAGCTACGCGGCTTGGCTGCAAACGTGCGACCACCACCGACAAAGATCGGGGCACGATAGTCACCGTGACGAGCGCCACCGCCCTTCTGCTTCTTGAATTTTTTGGTAGTACCCGACATCTCACCGCGTGACAGCTGCGCTTTAGTACCGGCGCGACCGCCAGCCTGATAAGCGACAACCACCTGGTGGACCAGGGCTTGCTTGAACTCGCCGCCGAACACTTCGTCCGACACGGTGAGCGGCTTGGCGCCAATGACATTCAGTTCCATGGCGTCTCTCCTCAACCCTTGGTGGTCGGGCGGATGATGACGTCGCCACCGGTAGCACCCGGTATCGCGCCCTTCACGGCGATCAGGTGACGCTCGGCGTCGACCTTGACCACTTCCAGACCTTGCTGCGTACGATTCACCGCGCCCATGTGACCCGACATTTTCTTACCTGGGAACACACGACCTGGGGTTTGACGCTGACCGATAGAACCCGGCGCGCGATGCGACAACGAGTTACCGTGCGTGGCGTCGCCCATTTTGAAATGGTGGCGCTTGATGGTGCCCTGGAAGCCCTTACCCTTGCTGACGCCTGCGACGTCAACCATCTGGCCGGCCTGGAACACATCGTCGGCCTTGATTTCGGCGCCCACGGTGTACTTGCCCAGGTCGTCCGCGGAAACGCGGAACTCCCAAAGACCACGACCCGGCTCAACTTTCGCCTTGGCGTAATGACCTTTCAGCGGCTGGGTCAGCAGACTGGCGCGCTTGACGCCTGCTGCAACCTGCACAGCGCTGTAACCGTCGTTATCTTCCGTCTTCAGCTGCGTAACGCGATTCGGGGTGGCTTCAATCAGCGTCACCGGAATCGAGCGTCCGTCTTCAGTGAAGAGTCGGCTCATGCCGCATTTGCGGCCAACTAGTCCGATACTCATATTCGTATCCTGTCTATCGCTCAACCGAGCTTGATCTGAACATCTACGCCAGCGGCGAGATCAAGCTTCATGAGCGCGTCCACGGTTTTGTCGTTGGGATCAACGATATCGAGCACTCGCTTGTGCGTACGTGTTTCGTACTGATCGCGAGCATCCTTGTCGACGTGCGGCGACGTAAGAATGGTGTAACGCTCGATCTTTGTCGGGAGCGGAATCGGGCCGAGAACCGTAGCGCCAGTGCGCTTAGCCGTCTCGACGATCTCGCTGGCCGAACGGTCGATCAGACGATGATCGAACGCCTTGAGCCGAATGCGAATTTTTTGGTTCGCCATAACCGTGTCCTATTGTCGAAAGAACAAACTGTGAATCGAGATGGCTTCTCACCAACTCGCACAACCTAATTACCACTACTACACCATCAACCAGGCCGACCGCCGGGGCGAGTAACTCACCGTAAAGATCGACCCTAAAAGACCAGGCAGACCGAGTAATCGGTCTGCCCAGACAGAAAAGTATAAAATGCGCAAATGCAAAGGTCAACAGAGCCTGCGACCCTGCCACCTAAGTATTCCCGCAACATCCATGTCTTGCGAACTCGAAGCACAATCCGTGCACCTCATTTCGCGGTAAATCGAACGACACAATGGGCCGCCCGACTAAAGATAACTTGTCGACTATAACCTAACGGTAATAAAAAGGGAAGCGATTGGCGCCAACATCACCACCTCGCTTACCACACGGGCTCTGTAGCGCCTGTATTTGGGCTCGAGCTCATTCAAAAATCGCATAAAAAGAAAGGGCGAAAGCTTTCGCTTTCGCCCTTTGCATAGGCAATCCGCTTAGCGAATTGCTTTATCTCTTACCGCTTACTTGATGACTTTCGCCACCACGCCGGCGCCGACCGTGCGGCCACCTTCGCGAATAGCAAAGCGCAAGCCTTCGTCCATCGCGATCGGGTGAATCAAGCTCACCGTCATCTTCACGTTGTCACCCGGCATCACCATTTCCACGCCTTCCGGCAACTCGCAAGCGCCAGTCACGTCGGTGGTGCGGAAGTAGAACTGCGGACGGTAGCCCTTGAAGAACGGCGTATGACGGCCACCCTCGTCTTTCGACAGCACATACACTTCGGCCTCGAAGTCGGTGTGCGGCTTGATCGAACCCGGCTTGGCCAAGACCTGGCCGCGCTGCACGTCGTCACGCTTCAGGCCACGAACCAGCAGACCGGCGTTGTCGCCTGCCATACCCTGGTCCAGCAGCTTGCGGAACATTTCGATACCGGTAACGGTGGTCTTCTGGGTATCACGGATACCGACCACTTCGACTTCGTCACCGACCTTGATCACGCCGCATTCAATACGACCGGTGACCACGGTACCGCGACCGGAGATCGAGAACACGTCCTCGACCGGCATCAAGAATGCCTTGTCGATCACGCGAACCGGCTCAGGAATGTAGCTGTCCAGCGCGTCCACCAGCTTGATGATCGCCGGCACGCCGATCTCGGACTGATCACCGTCCAGCGCCTTACGGGCCGAACCATGGATGATCGGAGTGTCGTCGCCCGGGAAGTCGTACTTGGTGAGCAATTCGCGCACTTCCATCTCGACCAGCTCGAGCAGCTCGGCGTCGTCCACCAGGTCGGCCTTGTTCAGGAATACGACGATGTACGGCACGCCCACCTGACGCGACAGCAGAATGTGCTCGCGAGTCTGCGGCATCGGGCCGTCAGCGGCCGAGCACACCAGGATCGCGCCGTCCATCTGCGCCGCACCGGTGATCATGTTCTTCACATAGTCAGCATGGCCGGGGCAATCGACGTGGGCGTAGTGGCGGTTCGGCGACTCGTATTCCACGTGGGCGGTCGAGATCGTGATACCACGTGCCTTCTCTTCCGGCGCCGCGTCGATCTGGTCGTAACCCTTGAATTCGCCACCGAAACGCTCTGCACCGACCTTCGTCAATGCGGCGGTCAGCGTCGTCTTACCATGATCCACGTGACCAATCGTGCCGACGTTGACGTGCGGCTTGGTGCGTTCGAATTTACCCTTTGCCATGACTCTAAACCTCTAAAAGAACTGTGTTATTTGGAAAAAAGAGACCTTATCAGGCCTTCTTCATGACCTGTTCGGCGATATTGGTCGGCGCTTCAGCGTAATGGTCGAATTCCATCGTGAAGGTAGCGCGACCCTGGGTCTGCGAGCGAAGACTGGTGGCGTAACCAAACATCTCGCCCAGCGGAACCAACGCATCAATGACCTTGCCTGACGGCGTTTCGTCCTGGCCACGCAGGATGCCACGACGACGACTGATGTCGCCCATCACGTCACCCGTGTAGTCATCCGGCGTGACCACCTCGACTTTCATCATGGGCTCAAGCAAGACCGGGCTGGCCTTTTTGAAGCCCTCTTTGAAAGCCATCGAAGCGGCCAATTTGAACGCCATTTCGGACGAGTCGACATCGTGATACGAACCATCGATCAGACGAACCTTGACGTCGACCACAGGGAAGCCAGCCAATGGACCGCTGACAATGGTCTCCCTGAGACCTTTCTCGACCGCCGGAATGAATTCCTTCGGAATCACACCGCCGGTGATCGCATTTTCAAACTCGAAACCCTTGCCGCGCTCTTGCGGGACAAGCTCGATGACAACGTGACCGTACTGGCCCTTACCACCGGACTGTTTGGCATGCTTGTAATCTTGCTTGACCGTGCTGCGAATCGCCTCGCGGTAAGCTACCTGCGGCTTACCGACATTGGCCTCGACATTGAACTCGCGACGCATGCGGTCAACGAGAATGTCCAGATGCAACTCGCCCATGCCGGCAATGATGGTCTGACCCGACTCTTCATCGGTACGTACGCGGAACGACGGATCCTCAGCCGCCAGGCGACCCAGGGCGATACCCATCTTTTCCTGGTCCGACTTGGTCTTTGGCTCGACCGCCATCGCGATCACCGGCTCCGGGAATACCATCCGCTCAAGCGTGATGATGTGATCTTGCGAGCACAGCGTGTCACCGGTGGTTACATCTTTCAGGCCGACAGCAGCCGCGATATCGCCGGCGCAAACCTCTTTCAGCTCCTGACGCTCATTCGCGTGCATCTGCAGAATGCGGCCAATACGCTCTTTTTTCGACTTGATCGGGCTGAATACCTGATCACCGGCGCTCAACGTACCGGAGTACACGCGGAAGAACGTCAACGAACCGACGAACGGATCGGTCATGATCTTGAAAGCGAGTGCCGAGAACGGCGCATCGTCTTTCGCATCACGAGTGATCTCATTCTCGTCTTCGTCAACACCCTTGACCGGTGGACGATCGGCCGGCGACGGCAGCAACTGAATCACGGCGTCGAGCATAGCCTGCACGCCCTTGTTCTTGAACGCCGTGCCGCAGAACACCGGAATCAGCGTATTCGCCAAGGTACCGGCACGAATACCCGCAATGACTTCGGCCTCTGAGAGCGCACCCTCTTCCAGGTACTTATTCATCAGCTCTTCCGAGGTCTCAGCAGCCGCTTCGACCATGAAGTTGTGCGCCTTGTCGGCAGCATCCTTCAGGTGAGCCGGAATCTCCTGATACTCGAACTTCATGCCCTGGGATTCCATATCCCAGATGATCGCCTTCATCTTGAGCAGATCGACCACGCCCTCGAAGCCATCCTCGGCACCGATCGGAACCTGCATCGGTACAGGATGAGCACCCAGGCGTGATTTCAGCTGCCCAACCACCTTGTCAAAGTTGGCACCGGTACGGTCCATCTTGTTGACGAAGGCCAGGCGCGGCACTTTGTACTTGTTGGCTTGACGCCAAACGGTCTCGGACTGTGGCTGAACACCACCCACGGCGCACAACACGAACACGGCACCATCGAGCACACGCAAGGAGCGCTCCACCTCGATGGTGAAGTCCACGTGGCCTGGGGTATCGATGATGTTGAAGCGGTGCTGCGGCAAGGAACGATCCATGCCACTCCAGAACGCCGTGGTAGCTGCCGACGTAATGGTGATGCCGCGCTCCTGCTCCTGCTCCATCCAGTCCATCGTTGCAGCACCGTCATGCACCTCGCCAATCTTATGACTGACACCGGTGTAGAACAGGATGCGCTCCGTGGTGGTGGTCTTACCAGCATCGATGTGAGCCATGATGCCGAAGTTGCGGTAGCGCTCGATGGGAGTGGTGCGTGCCACGGTACTAACCTCGTATTGAATGCCGATTCAAACCAAGCTGGCCTAAACCAGCTGATTTAAACCAGTCTTACCAGCGGTAATGCGAGAAGGCCTTGTTGGCCTCTGCCATACGATGCGTCTCTTCGCGCTTCTTGATCGCGCCACCGCGATTCTCAGAAGCTTCGAGCAGCTCGGCGGCCAGCTTGCGCGGCATCGAGGTTTCGCCACGCTTGCGAGCGGCGTCGATGACCCAGCGCATGGCCAGCGCCATACGGCGACCCGGACGCACTTCGACCGGCACCTGATAGGTGGCGCCACCGACACGGCGGGACTTCACCTCAACAGCCGGGGCGATGTTGCCCAGAGCCTTCTCGACCAGAGCCACCGGCTCGGCATTCTTTTCGCCCAGATGGCTCAGCGCACCGTAAACGATGCTCTCAGCAACCGACTTTTTACCGCTCTTCATCACCATGTTGATGAAGCGAGCGATCAGCTGGCTGCCGTGCTTGGGATCTGGCAAAACCAGACGGGCGGGATGTGAACCTTTACGCGACATACTTGTGTCCTTCCCTTATTTGCTCTTCGGGCGCTTGGCGCCGTACTTGGAGCGCGATTGACGGCGCTTTGTGACGCCAGCGCAATCGAGGCTGCCACGCACTGTGTGATAACGCACACCCGGCAGATCCTTAACGCGACCGCCGCGGATCAGCACCACCGAATGCTCTTGCAGGTTGTGACCTTCGCCACCGATGTAGCTGATGACCTCGTAACCATTGGTCAGGCGCACTTTGGCAACCTTACGCAAGGCCGAGTTCGGCTTTTTCGGGGTGGTCGTGTATACGCGCGTGCAAACGCCGCGACGCTGCGGGCTGTTTTGCAAAGCCGGCGAATCGCTCTTATAGCTCTTCGGGCTACGGGATTTGCGCACCAACTGATTGACTGTCGTCATGCGAAGCTGTTCCTGAGAAACATAGAGGCAGACCGAATAAACTCGGTCCACCAAGAAGCGGGAATTTAACATGGGCGGCCCGCCACAGGCAAGCCAGAGCCCAGCCATCCATGACCCGAACACGAGGCGCATCCCTGCACCTCATTTCGTATGTTAGAGAGCAAGCACCTTTGAGGGCTTACTCAACATCATTATCACTACCGGCGACAGCTTCTGCGAAGGAGGCTGAAGATGCGGAGCTGGAAAGAGCTTCCAACTCTGCGGCCGTTAGACCGCCCTGGCGACGACGCGCTGCGTGATACGCCAGACCCGTACCTGCCGGAATTAGACGGCCGACAGTAACATTTTCTTTCAGGCCACGCAAGGTGTCACGCGTGCCACGTACGGCAGCTTCCGTCAATACGCGGGTCGTCTCCTGGAACGACGCCGCCGAGATGAAGGATTCCGTCGCCAACGAGGCCTTGGTGATACCCAACAGTACCGACTGGTACTCAGCCGGACGCTCGCCGCGCTTGATGGCGCGATCGTTCTCGCCATTGATGCGCACACGCTCGACCTGCTCACCACGCAGATAATGGCTTTCGCCGGCCTCGACGATCTCGACCTTGCGCAACATCTGGCGAATGATCGCCTCAATGTGCTTGTCGTTGATCTTCACGCCCTGCAACCGGTAGACGTCCTGAATTTCCTTGACCAGGTAAGCAGCCAGCGGCTCGACACCCAGCAAGCGCAGGATGTCGTGCGGGCTCGGCTCGCCGTCGACGACGGTTTCGCCCTTCTCCACGTGCTCGCCTTCGAACACGATGACCTGACGCCACTTCGGGATCAGCTCTTCGTGCTCATTGCCGTCGACGTCCTTGATGATCAGACGCTGCTTGCCCTTGGTGTCTTTACCAAAGCTGATGACGCCCGAACGCTCGGCCAGAATCGCCGGCTCTTTCGGCTTACGCGCCTCGAACAAGTCGGCCACGCGCGGCAGACCACCGGTGATATCGCGGGTCTTGGAGGTTTCTTGCGGAATACGTGCCACCACGTCACCCACGCCGACCGCCGTACCGTTCTGGATCGAGACGATGGCGCCAGCGGGCAAGAAGTACTGCGCCGGCACGTCGGTACCCGGCAGCTTGAGCTCGCGGCCCTTGCTGTCTTCCAGACGCACGATCGGGCGCAGATCCTTGGCCTGCGTACCGCGACGCTTCGGATCGGTGACCACCGCCGATTCCAAACCGGTCAACTCATCGGTCTGGCTCTGCACAGTCACGCCATCGAGGAAGTCGATGAAGCGCACGGTACCGGCCACTTCCGAGACGATCGGATGGGTATGCGGATCCCAGTTGGCAACCGTCTGGCCAGCCTTGACCGGATCGCCATCCTTGACCGCGATGATCGCGCCGTAAGGCACTTTGTAACGCTCGCGCTCGCGGCCGTTGACGTCGATCACCGAGACTTCGCCTGAACGAGACACGGCCACCAGATGACCCTGCGTATGCTGCACGGTCTTCAGGTTGTTGAATTTCAGCGAGCCGGTGGTTTTCACCGTCACGTTGTCGACTGCAGCCGCACGCGAAGCCGCACCACCAATGTGGAAGGTACGCATGGTGAGCTGGGTACCCGGCTCACCGATGGACTGTGCGGCAACCACGCCCACGGCCTCACCCATGTTGACCAGGTGGCCACGTGCCAAGTCACGGCCGTAGCACAGCGCGCAAACACCGTGCGTCGCTGCGCAGGTAATCGGCGAACGCACCTTGATGATCTGCACGCCGGCCTTGTCGAGCTTCTCGACCAGGGCTTCGTCCAGCAAGGTGTTCTGGGTAACGATCGGCTGATCGTCATCGCCCGGGGCGTAAACATCTTCAGCCACCACGCGACCCAGCACGCGCTCGCGCAACGGCTCGACCACGTCGCCGCCTTCAACGATCGGCTGCATGATCAGACCGTTCTCGGTGCCGCAATCGGTCAAGGTAATGACCACGTCTTGCGCCACGTCCACCAGACGACGCGTGAGGTAACCGGAGTTAGCCGTCTTCAACGCCGTATCCGCCAGACCCTTACGAGCACCGTGGGTGGAGTTGAAGTACTGCAGCACGTTCAGGCCTTCGCGGAAGTTGGCCTTAATCGGCGTCTCGATGATCGAGCCGTCCGGACGAGCCATCAAACCACGCATACCGGCCAGCTGACGAATCTGCGCCACGGAGCCGCGGGCGCCGGAGTCGGCCATGATGTACAGCGAGTTCATCGATTTCTGGTTGACCGTCTTGCCTTCGGCATCGGTCACCTTTTCGGTACCGATACCGTCGATCATCGCTTTGGCGACCAGTTCGTTGGTGCGCGACCAGATGTCGACCACCTTGTTGTAACGCTCACCGGCGGTGACCAGACCCGACTGATACTGCTCCTGGATCTCGACCACTTCCTTCTCGGCTTCTTCCAGAATCGGCCTCTTTTCGGCCGGGATGATCATGTCATCGATGCCGATCGAGATACCTGCACGGGTCGCAAAGCGGAAGCCGGTGTACATCAGCTTATCGGCAAACACGACGGTCTCTTTCAGACCAAGCAAGCGATAGCTGGAGTTGATCAGGCGCGAGATGGCCTTCTTGGTCAGCTCGGTGTTGGCCAGCGCAAACGGCAGGCCTTCCGGCAGAATTTCCGCCAGCAATGCACGACCGATGGTGGTCTCGACCAGTGAGATCGAGGTTGTACGCGTACCGTCTTCGGCAATGTTCACCAGCTTCAGACGCACCTTGACCTTGGCGTGCAACTCAACCGCACGATTGTCATAGGCACGGCGCACTTCGCTGATACCGGAGAACACCATGCCGGTGCCCTTCACGTTCACCAGCTCGCGAGTCATGTAGTACAGACCCAACACCACGTCCTGCGTCGGCACGATGATCGGCTCGCCGTTGGCCGGCGACAGAATGTTGTTGGACGACATCATCAAGGCGCGCGCTTCGAGCTGCGCCTCGATCGACAAGGGCACGTGCACCGCCATCTGATCGCCGTCGAAGTCGGCGTTGAACGCGGTACAGACCAGCGGGTGCAGCTGAATCGCCTTACCTTCGATCAGCACCGGCTCGAATGCCTGAATACCCAGGCGATGCAGGGTCGGAGCACGGTTCAACAGCACCGGATGCTCGCGGATCACATCTTCGAGGATGTCCCACACCTGGCCTTCTTCGCGCTCAACCAGCTTCTTCGCCGCTTTGATGGTGGTGGCTTCGCCACGCGCCTGCAGCTTGGCGAAGATAAAAGGCTTGAACAGCTCAAGCGCCATCTTCTTCGGCAGACCGCACTGGTGCAGACGCAGCGTCGGGCCGACCACGATCACCGAACGACCGGAGTAATCCACGCGCTTGCCGAGCAGGTTCTGACGGAACCGGCCCTGCTTGCCCTTGATCATGTCGGCCAGCGACTTCAGCGCGCGCTTGTTGGTACCAGTGATGGCACGACCGCGGCGACCGTTGTCGAGCAGCGCATCGACCGATTCCTGCAGCATGCATTGAGCTCGAGCAGACGCTTCAGACGGTTGTTGCGGTTGATGACGCGGCGATACAAGTCATTCAAATCGGAGGTGGCAAAACGACCGCCATCCAGCGGCACCAACGGACGCAGGTCCGGCGGCAACACAGGCAGCACGGTCAGCACCATCCACTCCGGCTTGTTGCCGGACTCGAGGAAGGCTTCGATCAGCTTGACGCGCTTGGTCAAGCGCTTGAGTTTGGTCTCGGAATTGGTCGAGCCGATTTCTTCCTTCAGGCGCACCACTTCGCTCGGCAGCTCAAGCGACTTCAGCAGCTCGTAAACGGCCTCGGCACCCATGCGGGCATCGAACTCGTCGCCGTGTTCTTCAACGGCTTCCAGGTACTGGTCCTCGCTGAGCAGCTGACCGCGCTCAAGCGCCGTCAAACCTGGATCGATAACCACGAAGGCTTCGAAGTACAGGATGCGCTCGATATCACGCAGGGTCATGTCCAGCATCAAGCCGATGCGCGACGGCAACGACTTGAGGAACCAGATGTGCGCGGTCGGGCTGGCCAGTTCGATGTGGCCCATGCGCTCGCGACGCACCTTGGCCAAGGTGACTTCGGTGCCGCACTTCTCGCACACCACACCGCGATGCTTCATGCGCTTGTACTTACCGCACAAGCACTCGTAGTCCTTGACCGGTCCGAAGATGGCGGCGCAGAACAGGCCGTCACGCTCCGGCTTGAAGGTGCGGTAGTTGATCGTTTCCGGCTTTTTCACTTCGCCGTACGACCAGGAACGGATCAACTCCGGCGAGGCCAACGCGATCTTGATCGCGTCGAAATCGGGGGTTGCCCGCTGCTGGTTGAATAGATTGAGCAAATCTTTCATTGCATAAGCTCCTGTAACCCGCGGGTTACTTGATCTCTTCTAGGTCGAAGTCGATACCCAGCGAACGGATTTCCTTCATCAACACGTTGAAGGATTCCGGCATGCCGGCAGTCATTTCGTGATTGCCATCGACGATGTTCTTGTACATCTGGTTGCGGCCCTGCACGTCATCGGACTTCACCGTCAGCATTTCCTGCAAGGTGTAGGCCGCGCCGTAGGCTTCCAGCGCCCAGACTTCCATTTCGCCGAAGCGCTGACCACCGAACTGCGCCTTACCACCCAGCGGCTGCTGAGTAACCAGCGAGTACGGACCGGTCGAACGCGCATGCATCTTGTCGTCGACTAGATGGTTCAGTTTCAGGTAATGCATATAGCCCACGGTCACCGGACGATCGAACGCCTCGCCGGTACGGCCGTCGAACAGCGTGGTCTGACCCGACTCGGGCAGATCAGCCAATCGCAGCATGGCCTTGATCTCGGTTTCCTCGGCACCGTCGAATACCGGCGTCGCCATCGGCACACCTTCCTGAAGGTTGGTCGCCAGAGTCAGGATTTCCTGATCGGTGAGCGACTTCAGGTCGACATGCTGCACTGCGCCTGCGACGTGATGGTTGTAGATCTGGTCGAGGAACTCGCGGATCTGCGCCACCTTGGCCTGCGCCTCGAGCATCTTCTGGATCTTGTGGCCCAGGCCTTTCGCGGCCCAGCCCAAATGGACTTCCAGAATCTGACCGATGTTCATACGCGAAGGCACGCCCAGCGGGTTCAGCACGATATCCACCGGCTTACCGTCGGAGGAGAACGGCATGTCCTCGACCGGCACCACGTTGGACACCACACCCTTGTTACCGTGACGGCCGGCCATCTTGTCGCCCGGCTGGATGCGGCGCTTAACGGCCAGGAACACCTTGACCATCTTGAGCACGCCCGGCGCGAGGTCGTCGCCCTGGGTGATCTTGCCCTGCTTCTCCTTGAAGCGCTTGTCGAACTCGTCCTTGTGGCGCTTGACCTGATCGGCCGCACGCTCCAGGAACTCGGTGACTTCCTCGTCCTTGACGTTGATCTTGAACCAATCGTCCTTCTTCAGGCCGTCCAGGTATGCATCGGTGATTTCCACACCGCGCTTGAGACCGCCAGGGCCGCTCATCGCGGACTTGCCGACCAGCTGCAGACGCATACGGTTGTAGATAGCGCCTTCGAGAATACGGAACTGATCGTCAAGATCCTTACGGATACGCTTGACTTCCATTTCCTCGATTTGCTTGGCGCGCTTGTCTTTCTCGATGCCGTCGCGGGTGAACACCTGCACGTCGATAACGGTACCGTCCATACCCGGCGGCACGCGCAACGAGCTGTCTTTCACGTCGGAGGCTTTCTCGCCGAAGATCGCGCGCAGCAGCTTCTCTTCCGGGGTCAGCTGGCTCTCGCCCTTCGGCGTGACCTTACCGACCATGATGTCGCCAGCCTTGACCTCGGCACCGATGTAGACGATACCTGACTCGTCGAGACGAGCCAGCGCCTGCTCACCCACGTTCGGAATGTCGGCGGTGATTTCCTCAGCGCCCAGCTTGGTGTCACGCGCGATGCAGGACAGCTCCTCGATGTGAATCGAGGTATAGCGGTCTTCCTGCACCACACGCTCGGACAGCAAGATCGAGTCTTCGAAGTTGTAGCCGTTCCACGGCATGAAGGCGATCAGCATGTTCTGGCCGAGCGCAAGCTCGCCCAGGTCAGTCGACGAACCGTCGGCCAGGGTATCGCCCTTCGCCACCACGTCACCGACGTTCACCAGCGGACGCTGATTGAGGTTGGTGTTCTGGTTGGAGCGGGTGTACTTGGTCAAGGTGTAGATATCGACGCCGGCGTCGTTATCGCCCACTTCGACTTCGTTCACGCGCACCACGATACGGCCTGCGTCGACCTGGTCGATCACGCCACCGCGCTTAGCGGTCACGATAACGCCCGAGTCACGCGCCACGGCGCGCTCAATGCCGGTACCGACCAACGGAGTCTGCGAACGCAGCGTCGGCACGGCCTGGCGCTGCATGTTTGCGCCCATCAACGCACGGTTCGCGTCATCGTGCTCCAGGAACGGAACCAACGCCGCCGCAACCGACACGGTCTGCATCGGCGAGACGTCCATATAGCCCACTTCGGCCGCCGGACGCAGCTCGGACTCACCGCGGAAACGGCAAGACACGAAGTCCTCGATGAAGCCACCCTGCTTGTTGAGCGGGGAGTTCGCCTGCGCGATCACGTGGTCGCCCTCTTCGATCGCCGAGAGGTAATCGACCTTGTCGGTGACTTTGCCGTCCACGACCTTGCGGTATGGCGTCTCGAGGAAGCCATAGGCATTGGTACGGGCGTACACAGCCAGCGAGTTGATCAGGCCAATGTTCGGACCTTCAGGCGTTTCGATGGTGCAGACGCGGCCGTAATGGGTCGGATGCACGTCGCGCACTTCGAAGCCGGCACGCTCACGGGTCAAACCACCCGGTCCAAGCGCCGAAACACGACGCTTATGCGTCACTTCGGACAGCGGGTTGTTCTGATCCATAAACTGCGACAGCTGCGAGGAGCCGAAGAACTCCTTCACGGCAGCAGCCACCGGCTTGGCGTTGATCAGCTCCTGCGGGGTCAGCCCCTCGGACTCAGCCAGCGACAAACGCTCGCGCACTGCACGCTCGACACGCACCAGACCGATGCGGAAGGTGTTTTCGGCCATTTCACCGACCGAACGCACGCGACGGTTACCCAGGTGATCGATGTCATCGACGGTGCCATGACCGTTCTTGATGTCGATCAGCACCTTGAGCACGTCGAGGATGTCGGACGTCTCGCCCTGCGCCTTGACCAGACGTTGCGCTTCTTCTTCCTTGCGCTCGCTGAAGTACTTGTGGTCGTACAGCACGCCCGGGCCAAGAATCTCTTGGCGACCGACACGGCGGTTGAACTTCATCCGGCCCACGCCCGACAGATCGTAGCGATCGAAGGTGAAGAACAGGTTGTAGAACAGGTTCTGCGCAGCATCCTTGGTCGGCGGCTCGCCGGGACGCATCATGCGATAGATTTCCACCAGCGCTTCAAGCTGCGTCTTGGTGCTGTCGATGCGCAAGGTGTGCGAAATGTAAGCACCACGATCGAGATCGTTCACGTACAGCGTCGGCACGGTTTCGATACCGGCCTTGCGGAACGCTTCCAGATGCTCGGCGATGATTTCGTCGTTGGCCGAAGCCAGCAATTCGCCCGTCTTGCTGTCGACGATATCGGTCGCCAGGATACGGCCGATCGGATAGTCGTCCGGCACTTCCAGAGCGGTGATGTTTTCAGCGGCGAGCTGACGCACGTGACGCGCAGTGATGCGCTTGCCGGCTTCCACCAGCACTTTGTCGCCAATCGTCAGATCGAAGCTCAGCGTTTCGCCACGCAGACGCTCGGCCACCAGCTCAAGCGTGGTGCCTTCTTTCTTGCCGAGGTGGAACACGTTGTGCTCGAAGAAAATGTCGAGCATCTCGACATTGCCGTAGCCCAGCGCGCGCAGCAGCACCGTCACCGGCAACTTGCGGCGACGATCGATACGGGTGAACAGCGCGTCTTTCGGATCGAACTCAAAGTCGAGCCAGGAGCCGCGGTAAGGAATCACGCGCGCCGAGAACAGCAGTTTGCCCGAGCTGTGCGTTTTGCCGCGGTCGTGATCGAAGAACACGCCCGGCGAACGATGCAGCTGCGAGACGATAACGCGCTCGGTGCCGTTGATGATGAAGGTGCCGGTGTCGGTCATGAGCGGAATTTCGCCCATGTAGACCTCCTGCTCCTTGACGTACTTCACTGCCTTCTTCGAGGCCGGGCTGTCCTTGTCATAAATGACCAGGCGCACGGTCACGCGCAACGGCGCGCCGAAGGTCATGCCGCGATTGCGGCATTCGCGTTCGTCGAACGCCGGCTCGCCGAGGCGATAGTCGACATATTCAAGCGCTGCATTGCCCGAATAGCTGGAGATCGGAAAAACCGACTTCAGTGCGGCATGCAGACCCCTTTCGTCGCGCTGCTTGGGCGCGATGTGCTCCTGCAGAAAATCCCGGTAGGAATCGGTCTGGATGGTCAGCAGGTTCGGCACGCCCAGTACAGGGGGACGCTTGCCGAAATCCTTGCGGATGCGCTTCTTCTCGGTAAACGAGTAGGTCATGGTGTTACCGCCTCGGGGTCGTCGGTGTATTCATTTAAGAGAATCGAAAATCGAGAATCGAGAATCGCCAGAGCTGCGGATGACGCGCTGCGGGTCATTCCCTATTCGCCATTTTCCACTCCCAACTTTCTGAACAGGCAAAGCCCGGGGGTTTACACCCCCAGGCTTGCTTGACGCTAGAGCAAACTAACGGCGCGCAAGGGCGCCAATTACTTCAGCTCAACCTTAGCGCCGGCGGCTTCCAGATCCTTCTTGAACTTCTCGGCGTCTTCCTTCGAAGCGCCTTCCTTCACGACGCCACCGGCCTCGGTGAGGTCTTTGGCTTCTTTCAGGCCCAGGCCGGTGATGGCGCGGACAACTTTGATGACTTCGACTTTCTTCTCGCCAGCCGAG
This sequence comes from Dyella silvatica, assembly GCF_026283955.1. Taxonomy (GTDB): domain Bacteria; phylum Pseudomonadota; class Gammaproteobacteria; order Xanthomonadales; family Rhodanobacteraceae; genus Dyella_C; species Dyella_C silvatica. Next base: position 45,909 of record NZ_JAPDPE010000002.1, read on the forward strand.
GTCAGAACGACGTTGAATTCGGTCTGAGCTTCAGCAGCCGGAGCAGCAGCAGCGGCCGGACCGGCCACAGCCACCGGAGCGGCAGCGGAAACGCCAAACTTTTCTTCGAACGCCTTGACCAGCTCCATCACCTCGATGAGGGACTTGGTGGCAATCGCTTCGATGATCTGATCGTTGCTAAGGGACATTGCGATAACTCCTGGTAGACGACTTACGTCTTAAATAATGTTTACGAGTTGCCGAGGGTCTGTGGCCGTCAGGCCGCCTGCTTCTGCTCGCCGACTTTGCTGATGACACGACCCAGCTGAGTAGCTGGCTCTGCCAAAACGCGGACGAGCATGGTGGCGGGCTGTGCGAGCAGGCCGGCAAACATCGCCAGAGCCTGGTCACGGGTCGGCAAGGAGGCCAGCACGTCAACGTGCGAAGCCGGATACACCTGCCCACCGATAGCCACAAGTTTGGCTTTCAGTTTGTCGTTGCCTTTGGCGAATTCCTTCACCAGTCGACCGGCGGCACCCGGATCTTCAACCGAAAAGGCATACAGCAGCGGGCCGACCAACTGGTCGGCTGCGCTCACGTAATCGGTGCCTTCCACGGCGCGACGAACAAGCGTGTTCTTCGCAACCTTCAGGAAAACGCCCGACTCACGTGCCTTTTTACGCAACTCGGTGAGCTGCGCAACGGTAAGACCCGCATACTCGGCGGCGACCAGCGAATGGGCCTTGGCAGCCACGTCCGCCAGTTCGGCAACGACCTCTTTCTTTTGCGCAAGATTGAGCGCCATTGCTTATCTCCGAACTCGAATCGCGATGTGCTCCTCACACCGTGACCCGGAAGCGTTACCGGATCAGCATCCTGCCGATCCGCCGGCATCATGTGATGCCGCCTTGGTGGCCGTTCCAGGAAAACCTGTTCGGGCGTCACCATCTGCGCAGGCCGGGGTTTTCATACAGCGAAACCATCGATTAAGAGGATTGAGCCAATCGCGCCCGCCCCTCGCCTGCGGTCTTTGACGGCTGCCCTCTGTTCTTTGCAGAAACCGGGGCTGCCCTCAAAAACTGCCTGCGCGGGCTCATGGCCCACGCAGGACTTGATTCTTACTTGGCCGAAGTAGTCAGGGTCGAGGTATCGACCGGGACGCCTACGCCCATGGTGCTGGACAATGCAATCTTCTGCAGGTACTGACCCTTGGCCGTGGCCGGCTTGGCCTTCAGCAAGTCGGCAACCAGCGCATTCAAGTTATCGGCGAGCTGGGCAGCGTCGAAGCTGGCCTTGCCGATGGTGGCGTGGATGATGCCGGCCTTGTCGTTGCGGAATTTCACCTGACCCGCTTTGGCATTCTTCACGGCAGTAGCCACATCAGCGGTGACCGAGCCGTCTTTCGGGTTCGGCATCAAACCGCGCGGACCCAGCAGCTGACCGAGCTTACCGACCACGCGCATCGCGTCCGGCGTAGCAATCACGCGACCGAAGTCGAGGTCGCCAGCCTGCATACGCTCAGCCAGATCGTCCATACCCACTGCATCAGCACCGGCAGCCTTGGCAGCTTCGGCCTTTTCACCAGCCGGTACGAACACAGCGACCTTGACGGTCTTGCCGGTGCCGTGCGGCAGCAGCGAGGAGCCACGCACGCCCTGATCGGACTTCTTCGCGTCGATACCCAAACGCACAGCCACGTCCACCGATTCGGCAAACTTCGCTTTGGCGTTGTCCTTGACGATTTTCAGAGCTTCTTCCAGACCGTAAAACTTGCCTGGCTGCACAGCGGCCTGAGCCACTTTCAAACGCTTTGTGAGCTTTGCCATGTCTTAACCCTCCACCACAATGCCCATGCTGCGGGCGCTACCAGCAATGGTGCGCACCGCGGCGTCAAGATCAGCTGCCGTGAGATCCGGCTCTTTCAGCTTCGCAACGTCTTCCAACTGCTTGCGAGTGATCTTGCCGACCTTGTTGGTGTTCGGCTTCGGCGAACCCTTGGCAATACCCGTAGCCTTCTTGATCAAGATGGTCGCGGGCGGCGTCTTGGTGATGAAGGTAAAACTGCGATCGGAGTACGCAGTAATGATGACCGGGATCGGCAGACCCGGCTCCAGCTTCTGCGTAGCGGCATTAAACGCTTTGCAGAACTCCATGATGTTTAGACCGCGCTGACCGAGGGCTGGGCCTACCGGCGGCGACGGATTGGCCTGACCGGCCTTGACTTGCAGCTTGATGTAACCGACAACTTTCTTTGCCATTGGATTTTCCTCGCGAGTTCAAGCGCCTTCTTAAGGCTCCTCGCTGCTCACCATTCCCTGGATGGACGGATGGCCCGATTCCAGCGGACCCTTGAAACGCAAACACGCCGGAGCCAAAAAGCTCCGAGCGTGAACCGCGCAGTATAGAGATTTGTCAAGTCAACTGCAATCCCCATGCCAGGAACTGCAAAACTGAGAAGCTAGAGCGAATTCAGGCCTTTTCAACCTGCCCGAATTCCAGCTCCACCGGGGTCGAACGACCGAAGATCAGCACCGCAACGCGCAGGCGACTCTTCTCGTAATTGACCTCTTCAACCACACCATTGAAGTCGTTGAACGGACCTTCAGTGACACGCACCATCTCGCCCGGCTCGAACAACACCTTGGGCTTGGGCTTTTCAACACCCTCACGCACCCGGCTGAGGATCGCCTCGGCCTCGCTATCGCGTATCGGCAATGGCCGATCGGCCGTACCGCCGATGAAACCCATGACCTTGGGGGTTTCTTTAACCAAATGCCAGCATTCGTCATCGATACGCGGCGACTTGCCTTCGGTATCGGTTTCAATCTGCACCAGCACATAACCCGGGAAGAATTTGCGCTCGCTGCGACGCTTCTGGCCGCCGCGCATTTCAATCACGTCCTCGGTCGGCACCAGCACTTCGCCGAACTTTTCTTCCATACCTTCCCGGCGAATTCGCTCATCCAACGAGCGCTTCACCAGGTTTTCGAAGCCAGAATAGGCGTGCACCACATACCAACGCTTGCTCATGCTCATTTACCTCATTTACCCAGCTTGAGCAGCCAGTCGAGCACGACCGACTTCAGAATTAGATCAATCAAGCCCAACAGCAACGAGAGAATGACCACGACAACCATGATGATGCCAGTCGTTTTCAGCGTCTCGTCGCGAGTCGGCCAAACGACCTTACGCATTTCAAACTGCGACTCGGTCAGGAAGTGACGCACGCGACGCCCTGGACCCGTGAACGCACCGATCGCCAACGCCGCCACCAGGGCAGCCAGTACACCCACCAGGCGCACCGATTGCGGGATGCCGGCGTCATTGCTGAACCAGGAATAGGCAAAAATGCCGGCAGCCAGCACCAGCGCCGCCAGTACCAGCTTGCCAATATCGGCGGCATTTCCGCCTTTGGACTGTTCTGCCTTGGTATTCATGCGCACCGAACAGGTGTCGGGGGCACCCAGCCTACAGCCGGCAATACCCTTCACCACCTGCCATCAATCCTCAGGAAGATGGCACGCCAGGAGGGACTCGAACCCCCAACCTGCGGTTTTGGAGACCGCTGCTCTGCCAATTGAGCTACTGGCGTACGTTTAAAAACTAGTGAAGCCGCTCGCTTGGCGAGCTGTAAAGCCGCGCCCGGAGCGCGAAGAGGGCGTAGCTACCACCCCCTGTCACTTTACAGCCCACTTGGCGGGCGACTTCCCACTTTACCGCTTATTTGATGACTTTCGCCACCACGCCGGCGCCGACCGTGCGGCCACCTTCGCGAATAGCAAAGCGCAAGCCTTCGTCCATCGCGATCGGGTGAATCAAGCTCACCGTCATCTTCACGTTGTCACCCGGCATCACCATTTCCACGCCTTCCGGCAACTCGCAAGCGCCAGTCACGTCGGTCGTGCGGAAGTAGAACTGCGGACGATAGCCCTTGAAGAACGGCGTATGACGGCCACCCTCGTCTTTCGACAGCACATACACTTCGGCCTCGAAGTCGGTATGCGGAGTGATCGTGCCCGGCTTGGCCAACACCTGGCCACGCTCCACATCGTCACGCTTCAGGCCACGAACCAGCAGACCGGCGTTGTCGCCTGCCATGCCCTGGTCCAGCAGCTTGCGGAACATTTCGATACCGGTAACGGTGGTCTTCTGGGTCGGACGGATACCGACCACTTCGACTTCGTCACCCACTTTAACGACACCGCGCTCGATACGACCGGTAACCACGGTACCGCGACCGGAGATCGAGAACACGTCCTCGACCGGCATCAAGAATGCCTTGTCGATCACGCGAACCGGCTCAGGAATGTAGCTGTCCAGCGCGTCGACCAGCTTGATGATCGCCGGCACGCCGATTTCGGACTGATCACCGTCCAGCGCCTTACGGGCCGAACCATGGATGATCGGGGTGTCGTCGCCCGGGAAGTCGTACTTGGTGAGCAATTCGCGCACTTCCATCTCGACCAGCTCAAGCAGCTCGGCGTCGTCCACCAGGTCGGCCTTGTTCAGGAACACGACGATGTACGGCACGCCCACCTGACGCGACAGCAGAATGTGCTCGCGAGTCTGCGGCATCGGGCCGTCAGCGGCCGAGCACACCAGGATCGCGCCGTCCATCTGCGCCGCACCGGTGATCATGTTCTTCACATAGTCAGCATGGCCGGGGCAATCGACGTGGGCGTAGTGACGGTTCGGCGATTCGTATTCCACGTGGGCGGTCGAGATCGTGATACCACGTGCCTTCTCTTCCGGCGCCGCGTCGATCTGGTCGTAGCCCTTGAATTCGCCACCGAAACGCTCTGCACCGACCTTCGTCAATGCGGCGGTCAGCGTCGTCTTACCATGATCCACGTGACCAATCGTGCCGACGTTGACGTGCGGCTTGGTGCGTTCGAATTTACCCTTTGCCATACGTGCTAAACCCCGATGGAGTCAGAAATAAAAGTGAAAGCCGATACCCGCGACGGCCAGATCGAGATGGTGCTCATGATCGGAATCGAACCGATGACCTCTTCCTTACCAAGGAAGTGCTCTACCGACTGAGCTACATGAGCACAAAACATTCAAGACGAGACATCAATGGAGCGGGAGACGGGAATCGAACCCGCGTAATCAGTTTGGAAAACTGAGGTTCTACCATTGAACTACTCCCGCCTGGACGAATCGCTTTAAACTGAATCAGCCTAAATGGAATCAACCTTACGCGGAATTCGTCTGGTGGAGGGAGGTGGATTCGAACCACCGAAGGCGTAAGCCAGCAGATTTACAGTCTGCCCCCGTTGGCCGCTTGGGTATCCCTCCAACAAAGAACGCCTATTGTCTGGATCGAGCCCCGCACTGTCAACACCTAAGAGCGGAAAAGTCGCTAGTCTTGGTGAATTTCTTGCAAGGTGATCAAGAAATCACCAACCATCAAACATGCGTGACCATCTGGATGTCGACTAACTGCTCCATTTCCTTGGAAAGCTGCAGGAGTCGCTTGGCTTTTTCTTGCATGCGTAGCTCATTCTCATCACGTGGCTGCCAAACTGGCACCGGCGTCGGCTTGCCATCCGGGCTATCGAGCGCCACAAACACCATCACGCAGCTGGTTGCCAGGCGCTGCTCGTCCTTACGTAGGTCGCGCGCCATCACATCCACCGCCAGGTGCATGCTGGAGCGCCCGGTGTAGATCAGGCGCGCACGCACAGTTACCAGGTCGCCAATCAAGATCGGCGCGACAAATTGAATGCCGCTGATCGACGCGGTCACACAGTACGCCCCACTCCAGCCCACCGCACAGGCATAACCCGCCTGGTCGATCCATTTCATCACCATGCCGCCATGGACTTTGCCGCCAAAGTTCACGTCAGTGGGCTGGGCAAGAAAACGGAAGGTCACTTCGTGCTGCTGAGCGGGCATGGATGGGTCCGGTCGTCAAAGGGATAGGCAGCGGCCATTATGCCTGCCACCCTGGCTTGGAACGCCGATTTGGCGCATCCAAGATCAAGCGCATCGGCGTGCTGCGAATTCCGGCGGGCGATATTCGCTCCGGCCCAACCTCGACGAAACCCAGCTGACGATAAACGGGCACCGCCATGGGAGCCGAGTTCAAGGTGAAATGCCGCGTCCCCGAACGTTTAACGCTATCGCGCATGACACGTTGCCACAGCAGCCTTGCAATGCCCTGCCCTTGATAGCGGGTGCTCACATGAAGCTGAAATAGATGACTGTCATCGCGTATGGCCGCAACCCCCACCAGCACAGTACCCACGTAAGCAAGATGAAAACGCCGGCCCAGCAAGACTTCCTGCCGGATCGCCCTACTGCCCGCACCTGCCAGCAGTACAGCAACCGCAGACGAAGGTTGGTCGGGTACCACCCAGCGACGCATCACGCGACGCAGCAACACGCCGATCGCAGGCGCATCTGTCGGACGACCCAAGCGCATAGATAGATTCAGCGGCCTCATCGCGCCATCCCAAAATCCAGCGATCGCAAGTTATCGCTTAGCCAGGATGCCGGCCATCCGCCAACGCAGCGGCACGCTGGAATAGCCGGTTGATGTCCGCCGAGCCTATCGCTTCGCCCGCATAGTTGAAGGTGCCGTGTTCACTCAACTCAGGCGCGGCGCGCAGAAAGGCCCCCAACGCCGCACGCGCCAGGGAGCCGCCAACACTGATCCGTTTGACACCCATCGCCGCCAAGTCGTCGACACAAAGCTCGACCCCCACCAGCCCCATGACTACATTGACGGGCCGGTCCACGGAGCTCACGACCGCGGCGATATCCTCTTTGCTCTTCAACCCCGGGGCAAAAAGCACGTCGGCTCCGGCCTCCTGAAAAGCCTGCAATCGCCGAATGGTGTCACTGAGGTCGGGGCGGCCATGTAAATAGTTTTCCGCGCGCGCCGTCAGCGTGAATGGAAACGGCAACCCGCGCGCCGCCTCAGCGGCGGCGCGAACACGCTCAGCAGCCTGCGCCAATGGATAAATCGGCGAATCTTCCCGTTGTGTAGCGTCTTCGATAGAACCACCGACAATGCCTGTGGCGGCAGCACGCCGAATGGTGTCGGCCACCGTTTCGGGATCATCGCCAAAGCCGTTTTCCAGGTCGGCGCTCACGGGCAAATCAGTGGCCGCGACAAGCTCACGGAGATGTCCTAGCAAGACATCCCGCTCGATGCCGTAATCGGGCAACCCTCGTGAAAATGCAAACCCGGCGCTGGTTGTCGCCAGGGCTTTGAAACCAAGTAACGAGAGCAGTCGCGCGCTACCGGCATCCCAAGGGTTGGGTATCAGGAATGCACCAGGCTGCGCGTGATAGGTCCGGAACAGCTCTGCTTTTTCTACCTGTGTCGGCATCGATACTCTCCATCGCAGCTTGGCCACGGCCCTGCCATCAAGCAAGGCACTGAACAGCAAAGATTACAGGACAGCCCATGCGCACATGCACCCTGCACCGCACATGCAACGCCAGCAATCAGCCGCGTACGGCACCATGCAAAAAGGACCTGCCAAGCAGCCGGGTAAAGCCCCAGGCGATCGGAAACAACGAAATGAAGACCAGCAAACCCATGCCGACCACTTGATAGCCCAAGCCCGATGGGCGAGCCGTGCCTGAGTTCATACAAATCCCTTTGTGACAAACCGCATGATAGCCACGCACCCAGCATTCGTGCGTGGCCAGGCGCAAAGCCAGCAGCCTTGCGCCACGCTCACACCCAGTGAGCTCAGACGTTGAACAGGAAATGCAGCACGTCGCCCTCTTTCACCAGGTATTCCTTGCCTTCCTTGCGCAAGCGGCCTGCGGCAGCAGCGCCGGACTCACCCTTGTACTGGATGAAGTCGTCGTAACCAATCGTTTCAGCACGGATAAAGCCACGCTCGAAATCCGTGTGGATCACGCCCGCAGCCTGGGGCGCGGTGGAACCCGCCTTCACCGTCCAGGCACGAACTTCTTTGACGCCGGCGGTGAAGTAGGTTTGCAGGCCAAGCAACTTGTAGCCGGCACGAATCACCCGATTCAGACCCGGCTCGTCGAGACCCATGTCCTTCAGGAACTCATCGCGATCAGCATCTTCGAGCAGCGCCATCTCTTCTTCCATGGCGGCACACACCGGCACCACTTCGGCACCTTCGCTGATCGCACGTTGACGCAACGCGTCAAGATGCGGATTGTTCTCGAAACCGTCTTCTTTGACATTGGCGATGTACATCAACGGCTTCAGCGTGAGCAGGAACAAATCACGCACCAACGCCTTTTCCTCGTCATCCAGGCCCAGGCTTCGTGCGGATCTGCCCTCGTTGAGGCCAGCAGACAATTTCTGCAATACCGGCTTTTTCGCCAATGCCTCTTTGTCGTTCGCCTTGGCTGCGCGCTCGGCGCGATTCAGCGCCTTATCCACCGACTCCAGATCGGCCAAAGCCAACTCGGTATCGATGGTGTCGATATCGGCGAGCGGATCGACCTTGCCCGCCACATGCACGATGTCACCGTGCTCGAAGCAACGCACGACATGGGCGATCGCATCCACCTCGCGGATATGCGCAAGAAACTTATTGCCCAGGCCTTCGCCCTTGGACGCACCGGCCACGAGACCGGCGATATCCACGAACTCCACCGCGGTCGGGAGGATCTTCTGCGGCTTGACGATGTCTGCCAGCGCGGCAAGACGCGGATCCGGCACCGGCACCACGCCCACATTCGGCTCGATTGTGCAGAACGGGAAATTGGCCGCGGCAATGCCAGCCTTGGTCAGTGCATTGAACAGGGTGGACTTGCCGACGTTAGGCAGGCCGACGATGCCGCATTTGATGCCCATGGGAGAACTCCGGGAAACTGAAAACAGGGAATAGAGAATGGATACCGCGAATGATGGACCGGGCCGCGCCTAACCAGGCGACTTTTTCCCCGATCCCCGCTCTCCATGCTCGGTTCCCGAGGTATGAAGTTGCTGCATGGCCTTGTCGAATTGCCCGTCGACAGCCAACGGCAGCACATTGAGCGCGCGATTGATGCCGTCGAAGATAGCTTCTTCGTCTTTGACCGACGGGCGACCCAGCACCCAAGGGGTGACTTGATCTCGATGGCCCGGGTGGCCGATACCGACACGCAGTCGATGAAATTTGGCGTGACCCAGATGCGCCACGATGTCGCGCAGGCCATTTTGCCCACCATGGCCGCCGTCGAACTTCAGGCGCACGGTACCGGCATCCAGATCGAGCTCGTCGTGTGCCACCAGGCACTGCTCCGGTTCGATCTTGTAATAGCGCAACGCCGAAGCCACGGCGATGCCGCTTTTATTCATGAAAGTAGCAGGTTTAAGCAACCACACCGGCTCGCCGCCGATGCGCAGCTTGCATGTTTCGCCGTGCAGTTTGCCGTCGAAACCGAAGCGCTCGCCCTGCCCCATGGCAAGAGCATCAACAAACCAGAACCCGGCATTGTGCCGGGTTCGGAGATATTCGGTACCGGGGTTACCCAGCCCGACAATAAGACGAAGACCCGCCATGGCAAGCTAGCGGCCCACTCCGAAGGAGCGAGCCGCCAGGCCTTACTTCTTGGCGTCTTTCGCAGCCGGCTTGGCGGCCGCCTTGGCAGCTGGAGCCGCCGGGGTGGCGGCAGCGGCTTCAGCCGGAGCAGCCTCGACCTCTTCCTTCACCGCATACGCGGTGACCACAGCGATATCGTGATCCGCGCCCAGAGCCAGGGCCGGAATCTCGACATGCTCTGGCAACTTGAGCTGCGACAGATGGATGATGTCGCCTTCCTTCAGGTCGCTCAGGTCCAGTTCCAGGAACTCCGGCAAGTACTTCGGCAAGCACGACACTTCGATTTCAGTCAGGTTGTGCGAGATCACCACGCCAGCGGTCTTACCGGCCGACGACAGCTCCTGATTGTGGAAGTGAACCGGCACATTGATGCGCACGGCTTCGTTCTCGTTGATGCGCAGGAAATCCATGTGCAGCATCTGCAGCTTGTACGGGTGCTTCTGCCAGTCACGCACCAGCACCTTCTGCACTTTGCCGTCGACGTTCAGGTCGAGCACGGACGAGAAGAACCACTCGTGCTTGGCGGCGAGCAGGATGGTGTTGTGCTCGATCTGGATGCTTTGCGGGGGTTGGCCCGCACCGTAAACAACAGCTGGAACAAAAGCGGCGTGACGTAGGCGGCGGCTCGCACCTTTCCCCTCGTCTTTGCGGCTCTGCGCCAGAATTTCATGAGTCTTGGCCATTGGAATGCCTTAGGTTGTATTACGCCGCCTCACAGCGGCTTGGGTGACTTCCCCGCGACCAGAGAAGTCGAATTCACAAAAAAACGAGGATCAGGAAACGGTCAGCCTCGACCCAGAACCTGAAAAATCCAGCCTCGTGGTTAATCGATGTACAGCGAACTGACCGACTCACCAAATGCACTGCGGCGAATCGTTTCCGCCAGCAGCTCGGCGACCGAGAGCTGACGGATTTTCGGACATGCCAGCGCTTCGGCGCGCAGCGGCAAGGTATTGGTGACAATCATCTGGTCAAGCTGCGAGCCTTCGATATTGCTGATGGCCGCACCCGACAACACCGGATGCACACAGTAGGCAACCACTTTGCGCGCGCCGCGCTCTTTCAGAGCCGCAGCCGCAGCACACAGGGTGCCGGCGGTATCCACAATGTCATCGACCAGCACGCAGGTCTTGCCGTCGACATCGCCGATGATGTTCATCACCGTCGCCACGTTGGCGCGCGGCCGACGCTTGTCGATGATCGCCAGATCGGCATCGTCCAATCGCTTGGCCAAGGCACGGGCGCGAACCACGCCACCCACGTCCGGGCTGACCACGATCAGGTTGTCCATGCTGTGGTTACGCCAGATGTCCGCCAGCAACAGCGGCGAGGCATAGACGTTGTCCACCGGAATATCAAAGAAACCTTGAATCTGATCGGCATGAAGATCGACCGTCAGCACCCGGTCGACGCCGGACGTACCGATCATCTTCGCCACCATCTTGGCGGTAATCGGCACACGCGCCGAGCGCGGGCGGCGATCCTGCCGGGCATAGCCGAAATAAGGCATGACCGCGGTAACACTGGCGGCGGATGCGCGCTTGAGCGCATCGACCAGGGCCAATAGCTCAAACAGGTTTTCCGCGCTCGGTGCACCGGTAGGCTGCAACACGAACACTTCCTGCCGGCGGACGTTTTCCTCAATCTCGATCTGCGTCTCGCCGTCGCTAAAGCGACCGACCAACGCTTTGCCGAGCGGCACGCCCAAGCGGTGGGCGACGTCTTCGGCAAGCGCACGATGCGCATTACCGGTAAAGCATTTCGCGTCTACCGCACGACCCAAATTCGCGCCTATCCGGCGCCAGCGCGGTGACGCGCCAGTGCCTGGTACAACGGCGAAACATTTACACCCGCAGCCACCTGGGCCGTAAATGCTGCCGGACATGCCTCGGCAATCACTTCAGCGGCATCCCGCGATACGGTTTCCAGGAAAACGCATGCGCCACTACCAGAAAGCCTTGCTCGACCGTAGCTGCCGAGCCAATCCAGCGCGGTGGCTACTCGCGGATGTCGCGTGCGGACCACTGGCTCGAAGGCGTTCTCGGATGTTTCGCCTGAAGTAAAGGACGAAATTGTCGCCCGTGCGGCATTTCGTGTCAATTCGGCTGCTTGAAAAAGTGCCGCGGTCGGCACATGTTCGTGCGGGTCAAGCACGACATACCAGCGAAACGGCAGTGATACCGGCGTGAGCTGCTCGCCGACACCCTCGGCCCAGGCCGAACGTCCACGTACGAAAACCGGCACATCGGCACCCAGTTGGCGCCCCAGCTCGGCCAGCGCCGCCTGATCCAGGCCACAGCCCCATAGATGATTTAACCCAACCAGCACCGTCGCCGCATCCGAGCTGCCGCCGCCCAGACCGCCACCCATAGGGATGCGCTTGTCCAGCTCGATATCGACGCCAGCGTCCGACCCCGCAAAAGGCTGTAAAAGGCGTGCCGCGCGCACCACCAAATCGGTTTCAGCGGGCACCCCCGGCACCTCAGTCAAACGCTGCACCTGACCGTCGCTGCGTGGGCGCAGCCTTAATTCGTCGCCCCAATCGAGCAGGCGGAACATGGTTTGCAACTCGTGATAACCGTCCTCACGACGACCGACAATGCGCAAGAACAGATTCAGCTTGGCTGGCGCCGGCCAGACACTCCAATCATCCGCAGCAATAGGCTGCAGCTTGCGGCTCATGAACACGCGCAAGTGGTCGGGAAAGCCGTTCTCGCGATCGCGCTCTAACGCAAAAGCAAACTCTGGCGCCTGTTTATCCACCTCGACAAAGCCATGCTTGGCGTAGAACGGGGCATTCCAGGGCACATCGGCCAAGGTCCCCAGATCCACCTGGGTATAACCCGCCGCGCGAGCCCATTCACAAGCATGCTCGAGCAAGGCGGCGCCAATGCCACGCCGCCCCCAGGTCGGCAGCACATCGATCTCGGCAATACCGATACTCGTATCCCGTGCCTCGGCATCCAGGCAGACAAAACCGACTGGCTCGCCCTCAGCGCTTAGCGCCACCCAGACCAGCCCCCGCGTCACCGCGTCGCGCAACACATCCGGCGGCAATTCCACCGCGACATACGATGGCCAGGCCTCGTGACCACGAAAAAGCTCCACCGCACAGCGCTCGATGGCACACAAGGTACCTATCTGGGCGACGGTGGCGCGTTCGATACGGAAGGTCATAGGCAAGGGAACGGGGAACGGGGAACGGGGAACGGGGAACGGGGAACGGGGAACGGGGAACGGGGAACATTAGCGGCGAGGCCGCAATATGCAAGACATCACCCTCAGCAAATTCAGAAGCGAAGCACCGGGTAGCGAACGCCAGCAGATCACACCAGACTCAATGCTCCCCGTTCCCTACGCCCTGTTCGCCGCCTTTACCCATCTGCCAGCTCTCCACCGACAGGCGCACCTTATAGGGGGGCTTTTGCGCGTAGACCTTCTTCGGCAAGGGCGGCTGACGCGTCGCATCCCATTCGCGATAGTCGACGCTCCAGCCATCCTGTTGCAGCAGCGACGGCAGGCGATCATTACCAAAACTCAGCTCCGCCGGGCCCGCATCCGCACGCAAACCGAGCACCCATGCACGCAGCTCACGCAGCGGCACCTCCCAGCCCAGGGCCTTGTGCATCAACGACTCGGCGTCATCACCATGCAATGGGCCGCCATCCATACCCTCGAGCAAAGCGCCTTGCGCCCCGCCGCTCAGGCGAAAGCTCTTGCCGGTGACGGGGGCACGCACAACGAATTCGTAGCGATCACCGTCTTGAGTCCAGGTCAGGTCGCCGCTACCGCTGTTCTTGCCATCGGAAACGCCAAGCCGGCCTTGCAGGGTCCAATGATCGACGCCGGCAAGTAGCCGTTCACGTGCCTGCTGTTCGCCGAGCAGACCCGCATCCCCCTGGAGACGTACCGCCGTGCGCGGCACGCAGGCCGCCAGCAGCAGCAAAGATGCGGCTGCGAGTAAACGTGGAAAGATCTTCATGGATTAAGGCGCTTCAAAGTGTCGTGCAAACGGGTGCTTTGCGGATCGAGCCGGCGCACCTCGTCAAAAATGCGGCTGGCATCCTGCTGGCGCCCCTGCTTCCACAACACCTCACCCAGATGCACGCCGACGTCGGCGTCCTTGCGAGCGTTCCAGGCACCACGCAGCGCCTGCTCGGCTTGATCGAGATGACCCAGCCGGTACTGCAACCAGCCCCAGGAATCGGCGATCGCCGGATCGTCGGGCTTGGTCACGCGTGCTGCCTGAATCAGTTTTTCCGCTTCGGCCAGGTCACGATTGGCATCAGCCAGCGTATAGCCCAAGGCGTTGCTGGCATCCATATCGTCGGGCTTGAGTTGCAGCAAGTGGCGCAAATCGTTCACCGCCTGATCGATCGCACCGGCCTCGGCATAGGCCAAACCGCGGCCGTACAACAGCTCCGGGTCGTCAGGTGAAACCTGCAGTGCGCGGCTGTAAACCGCCTCGGCCTTACCGTACTGCTGCTCACGCATATAGAGCTCGGCGTCAATCGCATACACGCGCTGCAACTGGGTTGGCTGATCCAGATAATCCACCTGCATCTGGGCCAGCTCTTCGTGCGCCTGCGCCGGCTTGCCCAGCTCATGCATCAGCACAGCGCTGCGCAAATCGGCGTCGAAGGCGTGATCGTCGCCATCAGGCACCTGGCCGTACCAAGTCAGGGCCTCATCTTTACGGCCTTGCATTTCGGCCAGCTGACCCAGCAAATAGGTGCTGCTCGCACGCACGCTTTCCGGCGAACGCTGCAATTGGCCGTACAGTCGGGTCAGCGACTTGGTGTCATTGGCCCGTGCCGCCAGCGCGGCCCGCAAGGTATAGGTGTCCGTGTCTTGCGGGCCGCTGTCGAGCAGCCTGGACGCGCCGGCATAGTCGCCGGACTGACCCAGCAGCGTGGCGTAGGCCATTCGTAGACGGGTGTTTTTCGGCGCCTTCGCCAGCGCCTTCTGGAACAGTGCCTGGGCACCTGCCCGGTCGCCGCTCTTGAACTTCATCTGCGCTGCCCAGGCGTAGGTCTCGGCGCTGTTGAAACGCTTCGCCGCCACATCGGCAATTTGCTGTGCATAGGCATGCCGCCCGAGCCGCTCGCCCAGCTCGCTCATCGCTAGCCAGGCTTGTGCATCGGCCGGAAGGCGCTGCGGGGTCGCCAATGCCTCCAGCAAGCGTGCCGCCTGCGCCGGATCGCGCCCGCCGATCACTACCCGGCCGAACTGGCGCCAGGCATCCGGATCGCCGCTGCGCAGCAACAGGTCCAGCTGACGCTGCGCCTCATCGGTATTGCCCTGATCCAGTGCCAGCTGCGCACGTGCCTGGGCCAGCCCAGCCGGTTTGGCGCCCAAGGCCTGCCAGCGGGCAATCGCCTGCTCGGCGGCGGCATGGTCATGCACGGCCGTAGCCATGCCGGCGGCCTGCTCGGCCACACGAGGGTCGCTGGAAAGCAGCATCGCCTTACCATACGCGTCGGAAGCGGCCTTGAGATCAGTGCGTGTCAACGCCATCTCGCCGGCCATCAGCTGAGCCAGCAGATCGTGATCCGCGTCAGGTGTCGCCACCGTCAGATGATTTAGCGGCTGCGCCGACGCGGCTTGCCCGGACGGCCGACCCGGCGTTGCAGCACACCCCGCCAAGGCCAACAGAATGGACACATATCCCGCAAAATGCCGCAGTTGCTTGAACTTGGCCGACCTGCTCAGCACACTAGTCTCCATTAATCGGTTTATTTCGGTAGCACCGCCGATACTCAACCCGGCGCGTTGTTCACTTAGTCTACGCCGTCGCCTACGCCGCCGGATGCCCCTTGTCTTGAGTCACCTGACGCCATGCCGCTGATCGCCCTTGGGCTCAACCACCTTACCGCGCCGGTTACTTTGCGCGAGCAGGTGGCGTTCGACGCGGACGCCGCAAGTACGGCGTTGCATGAGCTGAGCGTCGAACCTGGCGTGGAAGAAGCACTGATCCTGTCTACCTGTAACCGCACCGAACTTTACGTGTGCGTGAAAGCAGGCGCCGAGGACGTGCCGCAAGCGTGGTTGAGTCGTCACCATCGGCTGACCCCGGGCAAGCTCGGTGAGTTCCTTTACCGGCACGACGAAGATGCCGCCGTGCGACATATGTTCCGCGTCGCCACCGGCCTGGACTCCATGGTGCTGGGTGAACCGCAAATTCTCGGCCAGGTAAAGGACGCCTACCAGCAGGCCCGCGTAGCGCAGACCCTGCGCGCGCCGATGGATCGCCTGCTGCAACACACCTTTGCCGTGGCCAAGCGGGTGCGCACCGATACGCGCATCGGCGCACATACGGTCTCGGTGGCCTTTACCGCCGTACGGCTGGCTGAGCAGGTGTTCGCCGATTTGCGCCAGGCCTGCGTTTTGCTCATTGGCGCCGGCGATACGATTGAACTGGCGGCGCGGCATCTGGCCGACAAGCAGGTACGCCGGCTGATCGTCGCCAACCGTACGCTGGAAAACGCCCAGGAGCTGGCCAGCAGCCATGGCGGCTATGCGATTGCCCTGCACGATCTGCCGCAACACTTGGCCGAGGCCGATATCGTCATTTCCTCCACCGCCTCCCGCACCCCGGTGGTAACTCGCACCATGGTTGAAAAAGCGATTACCGCCCGCCGCCGCAAACCGGTCTTTATGGTGGATATCGCCGTCCCTCGGGATATCGAAGCCAGTGTCGGCGAACTGGACGACGTGTTTCTCTACGGCATCGACGATCTCAAGCAAGTCATCGATGACAACCGCCGCTCACGCGAAGCCGCTGCCCGCGAGGCCGATGCCATCATCGACTTGCAGGTCGAGCGCTATATGGCCTGGCGGCGTGCGCTGACACTGAAAAACCCGGCGCTGGATATGCGTCAGCACGCTGAAGCCTATCGCGATGAAGTACTGGCCAAGGCACAGGCCATGCTGGCGCGTGGCAAGCCAGCCGATGAGGCCTTGGCCTTCCTGGCCAACACACTGACCAACAAATTGCTGCACCACCCCAGCGCCCGCCTGCGCGAAGCGGCGCTCAACGGCGACATGGAACTACTGCACGCGGCTGACCGCCTCTACGGCCGCAGCGACGACGAGCAAGGGACGGGCAACGACTAGCGAGGGCGGCTTGCTGCCGCCTCCCGACGCCATCCGCGACAACCTCGGTTGCCGCGCCCTCGCCGCCTCTGCTATCGCTACCATGACCCCATCGATCCGCCGCAAGCTCGAAAACCTCGCCGAGCGTCACGAAGAAATCGGCCTGTTACTGGCCCAACCTGACGTACTTGCCGACAACACCCGTTTTCGCGAACTGTCGCGCGAATACGCCCAGCTGGAACCTGTTGCCAGCTCGCTGCGCCAGCACGATCTCGCCGAACGCGAGCTGGTCGATGCGCGCGGCATGCTCGACGACCCCGAACTGCGTGAGATGGCCGCAGACGACATTGCCCGACTCGAGACGCACCTGCTTGAGCTCGACAATGAGCTGCAGATTTTATTGCTGCCCAAAGATCCCCGCGACGAGGCCAATCTGTTCCTCGAAGTGCGCGCGGGTACCGGCGGAGACGAGGCGGCGATTTTTGCCGGCGATCTCTTTCGTATGTATGCGCGCTACGCCGAGCGACGGCGCTGGCATATCGAGGTACTCAGCGAGAATCACGGCGAGCATGGCGGCTATAAAGAAATCGTCGCCCGCATCGAAGGCAAGGGCGCCTATTCCAAGCTCAAGTTCGAATCGGGCACGCACCGCGTGCAGCGCGTACCAGAAACCGAGTCACAGGGGCGCATCCATACGTCGGCGGCTACCGTAGCGATCCTGCCCGAGCTCGACGAAATCGACGATATCGAATTACGCGATGCCGACCTCAAGGTCGATACCTTTCGCGCCTCCGGCGCCGGCGGTCAGCACGTCAACAAGACCGACTCCGCCATCCGTATTACCCACCTGCCCACCGGCGTGGTAGTGGAATGCCAGGACGAACGCAGCCAGCACAAAAATCGCGCCCGCGCGATGAGCCTGCTGAAAGCCCGATTGCTGGATACCGAGCGCAGCAAGCAAGCGGCGGTGCAAGCCGAATCACGCCGCCTGCAAGTCGGCTCCGGCGATCGCAGCCAGCGCATCCGTACCTACAATTTCCCCCAGGGCCGGATCACCGATCACCGCATCAATCTCACCCTGTATCGCCTGCCCGAGGTGTTGCAGGGCGAGCTGGACGAATTGATCGACACCCTGACCCGCGAGCATCAGGCCGACGAGCTGAAATCGCTCACCAGTAACTAATTCTGCCTGCCCTTGCCACCGCCTCCATGGAAAGCGGCGTCGCTGGCCGCCGCCCTGCTTTGGACCGGCCGCAGGCCGAAATAACTCGACGAAAAATCCCCATCTCAGCTTGGCGCCTGCCGCGCACTGGGTTAGCGTGCACGCAAGAATCAAGCAGCGCCTTCCAGCTTTAACGATACGCCGCAACATCTTGCCGAACTACTGCGCCGCGGTGCTTTTACCGAGGCCGCGAGTGTGGCGGCCCGCTTGCGCGAACAGGCCCCGGCCAATGCCGAATTTGCCCGCCTGCATAGCATCGCGCTACTGCGGATAGGGCAGCGATCCCACGCACTGGAGGCTTTGCATCACGCCGCCGAGCTCGCGCCCGAACACATTGAAGTGCAGTGCAACCTGGCCAGTGCGCAACTGGAAGATGGCGACGCCGAAGGGGCCATCGAACGCCTCCGCGCGGCGCTTCGCCGCAACCCCGGACACCCCGCGGTGCTGCTTGGGCTGGGCAATGCCTTGATGGCTAGCGCCCGCTACCCACAAGCACGAGAGGCCTATGCCATGGCCACCCACGGTGCGCCTGAGCATCCCGGCCTGCGCTTGAATCTCGCTGCCGCCGAAATGGAGCTGGGCAACCTGGCCCAGGCAGCCATCCATGTCGACGAAGCCTTGCGACTGGCGCCCAGGCTCGATGCCACGCACGAACTACATGGTCATGTACTGCAAGCACAAGGCCATATTGCAGCGGCTGCCCAGGCCTATCTGGAGGCCGAGCGGCTGGCTCCGGAACATCCACATCACCCGCTATGGGCTGGATTGATGCTGGACGAGTCGGGCCAGCTCACGCTCGCCGCCGAGGCCTATGCGCGCGCCTTGCGCTGTAATCCAGGCTCCGGCCCGGCATTGAGCCAATTGGTTTTCGCCAAGCGACGCCTGTACGACTGGCACGATCTGGATGTGCTGAGTGCACAGCTACACCGTGCGGTAATCGATGGGCGCGCGGGCATCATGCCGTTTCCGTTTCTCGCCGAAGATGCCAGTGCAGCGCTACAGCGCCGCTGTGCGACCACCTTCGCCAGCGGCATCGAAACGCAAATGGCGCCGCTGCGGCAACAACTCGACTTTAGCTACCCACCGACCAGCGCCAATGCACCGTGGCGAGTGGGTTTTGTCTCCAACGGCTTTGGCGAGCATTCCATCGGCCGCCTGGTAGTGGCCTTATTCGAGGCCTTACAGGGCAGCGGGCTGGATATCCATTTGTTCGCGACCAAGCCGGCCGACGACAGCCCGATTTATCATCGCCTGCAGGCAGCCGCCACGATTCACGATGTGGCCGGTCTTGGCCCGGCGCGAACCGCTATGCGCATTCGCCAAACCGGCGTCGAAATCCTGTTCGACCTGCGCGGTTATGGCAGCGGCTCCAACGTCGATCTGTTTGAGCTGCGTCCAGCACCCGTGCAAGTGAACTGGCTGGCCTGCCCCAGTACCTCCGGTGCACCATGGATGGATTATCTGGTCACCGACACCATTGCCTTACCGCCGCTTCTGCGCGAACACTTCAGCGAAAAACTGATCCGCCTGCCACGCTGTTTCATCCCCTACGACAGCACCCGCGAATTGATCCCGGCGCCCAGCCGTAGCGACTGCGGTCTGCCCGCGCAGGGCACTGTATTTGCCAGCTTCAATAACAGCTACAAACTCAACGCGGCGACTTTTGCTCAGTTCATGGCGGTTCTGCGGCGGGTGCCCGAGAGCGTGCTGTGGCTGCATAGCGGGCCCGGTGAAGCCGACGAACGCCTGCGCGCCACGGCGGTCTCCCACGGCGTTGCGGCGCACCGCTTGATCTTCATGCCGCAGCTGTTTCACGCCGAATATCTTGCCCGTCTCGCCCATGCCGATCTTTTTCTCGACACCCGACCCTACAACGCCCAGGCCAGCGCCATCGATGCACTATGGTCCGGCTGTCCGGTACTGACCCACTCGGGGCACACCCTGGTCGGCCGCGTCGCCACCAGCTTGCTACATCATGTGGGCCTGCCCGAACTGATCGTCGAAGGCGAACAGGCCTTTGTCGACATGGCCGTGCGCCTGGGCAGCGACCGCGAAGCACTGACCGTCTTGCGCCGGCATCTGTTGAAGCAGCGCTCGCGCAATCCACTTTTCGATATGCAAGGTTTCGCCACCGACTTTCGCCGTGCGATCCAGGCCATGGGCGCGCGCTATCGCATCGGCCGGCCGCCCGCTGATCTGGATCTATAAGGATGTAAATATGAGCAAGCAAGACAAGCACTACCGTAAAACCATGGATGCGTTGCAGCTTGAGCTTGCTAGCCTGCATCTCGGATTGCGCCACAGCGGCAAACGGCTTGTGGTGATTTTCGAGGGGCGTGACGCCGCCGGCAAAGGCGGCACGATTAAACGCATCACCGAAAGCATGGACACGCGCGGCTACCGGATTGCCGCCCTGGGCAAGCCCGATGAAACCGAAGCGACGCAATGGTATTTCCAGCGCTACGTCAGCCACCTTCCCGCCGCCGGCGAATTCGTGCTGTTCGATCGCAGCTGGTACAACCGGGCGGTGGTCGAGCCGGCCATGCATTTCTGCCATAAAGATCAATACGAAGCCTTTCTGACCGCCGTACCGGCATTTGAAAAGCTACTCACCGATGACGGCATCATCCTGATCAAATATTGGCTGGCCGTCGATCAGAAAGAGCAAGAACAGCGTTTTGCCGAACGCGCCGAAAACCCGTTGAAGCACTGGAAGCTCTCGCCGGTCGATCTTGCCTCGCGTGAAAAGTATGCCGAGTTCGGCAAGCTGCGCGATGTGATGATCGAACGTACGCATCGCGCCAACGCCCCGTGGTACGTGGTGGATTTCAACGACCAGAAGCGTGGCCGCGTCAACCTGATCAAGCACTTGCTGGAGCAAGTCCCGCGTCATCACGCTGAATCGGCATCGATCAAGCTGGATAAGCTCAAAGGCAAGCCGAAACGCGAAGGCGTAACACCCAAGGCGTTATGGGTTCCGGATACGTACCCCGACTAATCTGCTCAATCCATACTCAACGCGACAAAAAAGCGGCGGCCCAGCGGGCTGCCGCTTTTTTTGTGCACGACTTCGCCACCTGCCCGTGATTGAGCCACTGATCACCGGGGCATACCCTCAAGGACAGGCCTCTTCCGCGAAACCATCGCGCCACGAACAGCCGCGTCGCCGCGGGTGATCGCACCCGGAAACCGAGCCATCTGCGCCGAGCCGTCCGGCGCAAGTTTCTATTCAACAAAGCAGTAATTTCGAAATTTATTGCGAATCATTATCAATTGCTTTACCTTCCGTGCGCCTCACCAGGCTCAGCCAAGGCGAGCTACGCCAGGCCCCGGAAAGGATTTCCAGCCATAGCGCCGCCCGAACCCAGCCAAGGAACCCATCGCACTGTCGCCTCAAGCCGGCGGCTTGCACGCGCCCCGCATTTGTATGTCTCGTAAGGAAAAACGTCGCATGTCCTCACCCACTGCTTATGTCACCTCGCAACCCGGCGCGCCCAAACGCCTGCTGATGTCGGCGCTAGGCTTGGCCTTGCTGCCCGTCGCCGCCCAGGCCAACAGCGGCGCCGATAGCACCCCCAACAGCGACGACCAGAAGCCCAAGGCGACCAAGCTGGAGAGCGTCAAGGTCCAGGCGACCACCGTGAACTCGACTTCGCCGAAGTTCACTGCGTCGCTGCTGGATACGCCACGCGCTGTCACCGTGATTCCGCAGCAGATCTTGCAGGAAACCGGCTCGATCTCACTTGCCGATGCCCTGCGCACGGTACCCGGCATCACCTTTGGTGCCGGCGAAGGCGGCAACCCCAACGGCGACCGGCCTTTTATCCGCGGCTTTGATTCGCAAAGCTCAATCTTTATCGACGGCGTGCGCAGCTCCGGCTCACAATCGCGCGAAATTTTCGACATTGAACAGGTCGAGGTCATCAAGGGCCCGAGTTCGGCCTATACCGGCCGCGGCTCCGTCGGCGGCAGCATCAATCTGGTCACCAAGGCGCCCACCACCGAGAATGCTCTCAGCGGCAGCCTCGGCCTGGGCACCGCCGACTATCAGCGCGCCACGGTCGACTGGAACCAACTGATCGGCAGCGACTCGGCCTTCCGCTTGAATGTGCTTGGTCACCGCAACGACATCGCCGACCGCGGCGGCCCCAACTCACGCCGCTGGGGCATCGCCCCCTCGATGACTTTTGGCCTGCATGCAGATACCAGCGTCACGCTTAGTTACTACCACCTGCAAAGTGACGATCAACCCGACAGCGGCATCCCATACAACAACCCGAATAACTACCCGCAGGGCAGCGGCAAGCCAATCCACGTGCCGCACGACACCTACTACGGGCTGTATTCGCGCGACTTCCAGAAGCAGCGCAACGACGTCGGCACTGTCCTGGTCAAGCACAACTTTGGCAGCGGCTGGCTGCTACGCAACACCACTATGTACGGCCGCTCCACCAATGACTACATCTGGACCCAACCGGATGACAGCCAGGGCAATTTCATCGTCAACGGTGGCATCTGGCGACGCAACAACAATCGCGTCAGCAACACCACCAACATGACCAATCAGACGGATCTCACCGGTGAATTCCAGACCGGCTCGATCAAGCATACGTTGGCCGTGGGCATCGAAATCTCCAACGAAAAGACCCATCG
This sequence comes from Dyella silvatica, assembly GCF_026283955.1. Classification (GTDB taxonomy): domain Bacteria; phylum Pseudomonadota; class Gammaproteobacteria; order Xanthomonadales; family Rhodanobacteraceae; genus Dyella_C; species Dyella_C silvatica. The sequence goes on from NZ_JAPDPE010000002.1 coordinate 68,391, forward strand.
CGACGGCTATCGCATCGGCAATCTCAATGCATGCACGCGCGGCAGCGGAGCCAGCTCCGGCTATTGGTGCGCGCCAGTCATCAACCCCAATCCGAACGATCCGTGGAATGGGCCGGTGGTGCGCCTGCTCAACTACACCCGCATCACTACCGACACGCGCTCGGCCTGGGCCTTCGACACGATGGAGTTCAACGAGCAATGGTCGTTAAACCTCGGCACCCGCTTCGACAGCTTCCAAACCAAGTCGCGCGCCTCTACCGGCGTCATCAAAAACCATTCCAACTTCTGGAATTACCAGAGCGGCCTGGTTTACAAGCCGGCGGAGAACGGCAGCATTTACCTCTCCTACGGCACTTCATCCAACCCGCCAGGCGTCGATGCAGGCGATGGTGCCGATGGCATTGCGTTGACCAACAATGACCTGAAACCGGAAAACAGCCGCAACATCGAACTAGGCTCGAAGTGGGATTTGTTCGACAAGCACCTCTCGCTTACCGCTGCCGTATTCCGCACCGAGAAAACCAATGCTCGCGTCAACACCGGCGGCCGTGGCAGCCCACAGATCAATGCAGGCAAGCAGCGTGTCGATGGTTTCGAGCTCGGCCTCAGCGGCGATATCACCGAACGTTGGAACGTGTTCGGCGGCTATACCTATCTCAAGAGCAAACTGATCAAGCCGGCGCCGGGCGATCTCGCCAGCAAGAACAAACAGTTTCCCAACACCCCGGAAAACAGCTTCACGCTATGGACCAGCTACGCGATCACCCCGCAGCTCACCGTAGGCGGCGGCGCCTACGCCATGAGCAAGGTCTACGGCAATACGCAGAACACCAAATGGGTGCCCGGCTACACCCGCTTCGATGCCATGGCCTCCTACGCGGTCAATAGCCAGCTGACCCTGCAATTGAACGTGCAGAACCTCACCAACAAGTATTATTTTGACAAGGCCTATGCCGCGCACTACGCCTCGGTCGCAGCAGGCCGCTCGGCGATCCTGAACTTCAACTATAAATTCTGATTGCGCCGTAACGACAAGCCTCGCCCGTGCCCGTCACGGGCGAGGCTTTTGCACGCTAAGCCGTCGAGCACTAAGACACCCGATGCTGCTACCTATCGCTTATCACCACCTTTTACGGCCATGGAGCGAGACCTGATGGATAGCCAGACGCCGGGCACCCCGCAACCTTCGAGCAACGCATCCATGCTCGATGTCGATGCAGTCAATCGCCTGCTGCAGCAGCAACCCGACGAGGCCGCCAAACTCCTGCAGGCAGCGGCGCGCGCGGGACATGCTCCCGCACAAACCTGGCTGGCCCAGCTCTATCTCGATGGCACAGGCGTCAGCGCTGATGCCCAAGAGGCACTGCATTGGTTTCAACGTGCCGCACACGCCGATGTGCCCATGGCCATGAATATGCTGGGCCGCTGCCATGAAAGCGGCTGGGGCACGCCGATAGATTACGAACTGGCGGCGGTGTGGTATCGCCGCGCCGCCACGCACGATCTGGATTGGGCCGTCTATAACCTCGCCCAGATGCATGCCAATGGCCGTGGCATGATGCAAAGCCGCGCCGAGGCTTTTCGATGGTTCACGCGTGCTGTCGAACTAGGCCATGCCCGCGCCATGCATTTTCTCGGTCAGTTCTACGAATACGGCTGGGAGGTCGAGGTCGATCAGGCACACGCCTTCGAGCTTTACCGCCGCTCCGCCGAAGGCGGCGACTATCGCGGCCTGTGCAGCTGGGCATCAGTGTTGGCAGGCCAAGGCCGTATCGATGAAGCCAGCAGCTTGATTGAAGGCGCCATCGCACTTGCGCCACGTCACTATCTTGAGCCGCTGGCGCAGCAATTGCGAAGTTCATCACAGATCAAGCTGCACGCACTGATCAAACACATCAACACACGCCTCCGATCGACCGAATACGGATGACATTCGTGTGCGGCCGTCGAGTGCTCGCCCAAAAACTCCGCGTTTTGTGATCGGTTCGACATAAAGCACCAGCTTGAAATCCAGGGCAACCGGGCGCGACCTTTGTTCACCGCCAAAGGCGCTCGCACGCGCAGAAAAAGCGGCCGCAACATATTTCGAAAAAGATCGATTTCGGCAGACAAACGGTCACTTTTTCCAGACCGGCGGCGGCAAATCGCAAGATCTAATCGCAAGTAAAAACCTTCAGCACCCAGTCAGACAAGCTCATCAACCCTGTCGCCATGCGGCCTGCCGAAGCGCGTCTTTGGATGACGTTCGATGGTAGGCGACTCATGGCTGCCTAGGGGGCACCGTATGTCGCACAGCGCCGCACAAAACGCAAAATCTAACGAAACCACAGTTAGTAGCGCCGCGGACAGGGGGGCGCGACCTATGAAAGCAATCCGCGCTTATCGGCTGCACTCTGCCGGCTTTACGCTGGTAGAAATGATAGTGACGCTGGCCGTCGCCGCGATCATAGCGATGATTGCGTTGCCCAATTTTCGAAATTTAATCGCCAACGCTCGGCGTGACAGCATCGTCGACAGTCTGGTTGCCTCGCTGCACTACACGCGCAACCAAGCACTCGATCTCGATCAAAATACGACCTTGTGTGCGGGTGTCAGTGGTATCAACGGCACGCCGACGGGCGCCAACCCAACGGTTTGTGCCACCGACGTATGGGCCAATGGCTGGGACGTCATTACCGTGCCTGGCAACGGCAATCCAGCTAACACCCTGACCACCCACGCCTTGCCAGCCAGCAGCACGGCGCCGACGTTGAAAGCGGTCAACGGCAATCTGCTATTCACTTTCAACGGCCGCGGGCTGATCCCCAGCCTGACCGGCAATGAATTGCTGGTGGTCTGCGATTCACGGGGCGCCTCGATGGCACGCGCGGTCGAGGTCAGCAGCACGGGCTATATCCAATCATCCCCACAACCCGGCACGGCTCCTGACGGAACCACCGCCCTCACCTGCCCCTGAGCTCACGACGATGAAACGTACAAGCCAAGGCTTTAGCTTGATCGAAGTACTGGTCGCGGTGCTGGTGGTCTCGATCGGCCTGCTCGGCATTGCCAGCACGCTACTGACCGCAACCAGCAGCGCGACGTCCAGCTATGTCAGGCAGCAGGCCGTGCAGTACACCTATGACATCCTCGAGCGCATGCGCGCGAATGCATCGGTTGCCCACGACCCGACTAGCGGCAACCCCTATATCGTCGCCGCAGCCGCCGCGGGTAGCGCCCCAAGCCCCAACTGCTCCACGGCTACCTGCACCCCCGCTCAAATGGCCGCGTTCGACGTCTGGCAATGGCAGTCGGGCCTGCAAGCCGATGTACCTGGCGGACTTGGCTCGGTCGCGGTCAGCGCCGGCACCGACAACACCACCATCGTCACGATCACCGTGACCTGGAGCGATCAGCCAGCACAAACCACGCTTAGTCGCGGCACCCTCTCTTCGACTTCGACGTTGAGCACTCCCACCTATACGGTGACTACCGCGCTATGAAATTCAGCCATATGACATCGCGACCGGCCGGCTTCGGCCTGGTCGAAATGATGCTAGCCATGGCGCTCGGCTTGATCATCTCGGCCGGCGTATTCGTCATTTTCCTTGCCCAGCGGCAGGTCTACAGCACCACGACTTCGCAAGCGCTAGTGCAAGATGCGGATAACGCGATCTCGGCGATTGTCACGCCAGCAATTCGCGGCTCCGGCTTCATGGGATGCGGTGCGATCAGCAATGGCGTGCATTCTTATCTGACCTCGCGCACCACACCGCTGACCTTTGATACCAGCAGCGGCATCCAGGGATATACCGGCACCCTGCCTGCATCGATCGTCGACGGTAGTGCCAACGATGTCAGCAAAGGCGATTGGGCGCCGGCACTCGATGCATCGTTTGTCACTGCAGGCGGCGTGACCAAGGGCAGTGACGTACTCACCTTAATCGGCGCCACCTCAGGCAGCGTGCCGACCGCGACTAAACAAGACGTCACCGCCAGCGCGCCCATCAGCATTGTCGACAGCACGCAGGGCCCGCTTACCAGCGGAGCACAGATACTGGCCTTATCGGACTGCAACAAAAGCGTGGTGTTCCAAGCCACCGGAGTCACCGGCAATGTCGTTTCCTATACCACCGGACCCAACGGCATTCCGACCTTTCTGGCTGGCGCCCAGTTGGCTCCGGTGCAACAGACCGCCTTCTTCATCGCCAAGGGGCATGCCGGCCAAAGTGCCTTGTTCGAAGGTGTGATGACGCTGGGAAGCACCGGTGCGGCGAACGCCTTCTGGACCGTCAACGAAATCGTTCCTGGCGTCAGCGGCATGAAGGTGCTGTACGGCATCACCAACGGCAACGTCACCCAGTACGTCGATGCCAACGGCGTTGCCGCAGCCGGCGGCTGGTCGCTGGTAACCGTAGTCAAACTGGGCTTTCTGGTGGAAGGCAATCAGGGCTCGGCGTCCAAGCTTACTGCCCCCACCCTTTACAGCTTATTCAACAGCAGCCTCAGTGTGCCAGCCGACTCGCGGCTACGGCATGTGTTCTATATGACCGTGAACACTCGGAACACCACGCTATGAACGCCTACTCAGCACAACATCGTCGCCATGCTGCCGGCATCGTGTTGCCGGTGGTACTGATCATGTTGCTCATACTGACCATCGCGTCGCTGGTCATCATCGAACAAATCGGCTCGCAAACCCGTATGGCCGGCAATTCGGCGGCTGAGCAACTGTCAGTGCAGGCGGCCGAGGCGACCTTGCGCCATGCGGCCAATCAGCTCAACAGCGGAAGTCTCAGCGGCTTTCGCAACAATACCGGCGGGCTTTATTGCAATCGTCCAGATTGCGGCCTGCTGACCACGCCGCCATGGACGGTTGCCGCAAACTGGACCGGTGCACTGTCGGCAAAAATCACTGCTACTGACGATGGCAGCCTGCACAAATTCATGATCGAGGAACTACCCCCGGTAGTGCCCCGCGGCAGCGATGCCAGGCATCCCTTGCAGGTATATCGCATTACCGCGCGGGTTGCCGGACCAGATGGCAACAGCGTCGTGATGTTGCAAACCCTATTCCAGAAACCCTAATGACTCGCAGGCCGATCATCATGAGCACGCTGACCCATTTGGCCGTCCGTTCGCTACGCCTTGCCATAGGTACGGCCGTAACGGTGCTGTTGATCGGCGGATTAAATCTGCCGAGCGGCGTTGCACGCGCTGGGACGCTGCCACCCACCTTGCCCATTTCGCAGGTGCCGCTGACCGTGGTGCAGCCGACGCATCCACAGGTGTTGTTCGCAATCGGCAATTCAGAATCCATGGACGGCAATCTGTCTGGCGCCATCATGACCGGCTCAGGCTCACTCAGCAGCAGCATGTCGACGCTGAACTCCACCAGCTCACCAGTCAATTTCAGCATCCCCACCGGCTTCACCCCGCCATTGAATGGCGGCAGTGGCGGTAGCGCCCCTTACACGACGAGTGATTCCAACGGCACGCTCTACGACAACAGCCCCAGCCGTCTAAACGTAGCCAAGCAGGGTGTCAGCGCCATTCTTCAGCAATACCTGCCGAGCACCGATTTCGGCCTGATCGACTATGGAACGACCGGCACGACGCTGTACACCACCTGGGTGTACGAAATGTCCGCCGATGGTGGCTTCACCTTCACCAATACCAAGCCCACCGGCTCGACGCGCTACATCCTCAACCCTTGCTATAACTATTCAAATGCCTCATCGACGGTCAATAGCAATTGCTCGTCGATTGACAACCATTATTCGGGCAGCAGTATTGGTGACAACCGATACATGGTGATTGGTGCGTCAAGCGACGATCCGAGCATCAACGACGTGCTTTACAGCGGCGGTGGCCCTGGCGTTTACGTTACTTACGGCGGCCCTACGCCGAGCAACCCCTATACCTATTACACCCTCGGTAAATACAACGCGGGTGGCATCACCACCACGTATGACAACGCCGTTCCCAACGCCAACAAGCAGACCTCGCCCACCAACGCCGGCTATATCCCGTTTTCGCCAGAAGTGATGTATATACAACGTGGTTTCGGCTATGGCGCCCAGGATGCAAAAAAGGGTGGCACAGGTAACGTCACGGCCAAAGACAGCAGCGGCCACGCCATCATCAGCGCGGGACAGTCACCTACGTCGGCTTCAGTAACTACCGCCGCCGGCTACTTTTCGGCAGCGCTGGCACCGGAAACGAACAACTCCCGTTCATCCGAAATCAAATCGGTCGCCGGGCAATCCGCGCTGGGCGGCTTGCTGACCAGTGCAAAGTCCACGCTTGCCAACAGTCTTCCAAGTACCTCAGGCAATTGCACCCCGCCAAAACAATACGTGGTACTGATTACCGATGGCCTGCCTACCGAGGACCTCGCGGGCAGCAATTGGCCGCCCCTGGGTAGCGCCTCGGCAGCTGGCTACGGCGTAACCGCCACATTCAACACGGACGGCTCGCTCAATACCACCAACGATCAGGCGCTTACTGACGTCATCGCTCAGCTGCAAGCCTTGAATGCCGCCGGTATCGAAACCTATGTCGTCGGCCTTGGCGCCGGCGTGGATCCCAGCATCAACCCACAGGCCGCCGCGACACTTAACGCCATGGGTATTGCTGGCGGCAGTTCCGCTGCCGTCAGCAAGATTACCGGTAGCACCCAGTACTTTCCGGCAACCACGCCGGCGGCCTTGGTCAGCGATCTGCAAAGCATCCTCGCCGACGTCTCCAGCCAGAGCTCCTCGTCCAGCTCGGCGGCAGCCAACTCGACCAGCTTGAGTGCCAATTCCCAGGTCTATCAAGCGACGTTCTCCTCGGGCAGCTCAGTCGACAATGCCTGGGCCGGCGACCTGCAGGAATTCGGCATTGACGCGAATGCCAGCATCAACACCACGTTCACCTGGAGCGCGCGCGCTCAGCTGGATACTCAAGGCAGCAGCCGCAGCATCGCTACCTGGGACCCTTATCACGTGAACAGCTCCAGCACGGTGACGCCGGCAGCGGTAGGCTTCAGCTGGAGCAACCTGTCGGCCACCCAGCAGACCAAGCTGCAACAAAACAGCACCAATGGGCAGAACCTGGTGAGCTACCTGCGCGGCGATCATTCCCAGGAAATCAGCAATGGCGGCAAGTTCCGCAACCGTCAGCATTTGCTAGGCGATGTGGTCGACAGCGCGCCCTTTTTTGTCGGCGCACCGACCGACTATTACCCAGACACCTCGTACAACACCTACACCGCCAGCAGCGCCATCACCGGGCGCACGCCCATGCTGTACTTCGGCGCCAATGACGGCATGTTGCACGGCGTCAATGCCAATACCGGCAAAGAGGTGATGGCCTTTATTCCGAACGGTGGCAGCGGCGGCGTTTTCTCAAATCTGTATATGCTCGCCAGCCCTTACTATTACTACCATCACCAGTTCTTTGTTGATGGCTCGCCACAAGTCGACGATGTCATGCTTGCGGACGGAAACTGGCATAGCCTGCTGGTGGGTGGCGAAAACGCCGGCGGCAGCAGTATCTATGCCCTCGATGTGACCAATCCAAGCAACTTCACCTCAGACACGACAGTAGCCAGCTCGGTACTGTGGGAGTTCACCGATACCGACATGGGCCTGAGTTACAGCGCCCCCGCCATCGTGCGCTCGCTCGCCGTGTCGGTGAAGGACGCCACCAGCAAGCAGAATGTCAATGGCTTTGCCGTCGTGTTCGGCAACGGCTACAACAGCGCCCAGGGTCGCCCGTTCTTCTATGCCGTCGACGCCAGCACCGGTACTCAGCTGGCCAAAATCGACTTATGCAACGCTACCGGCGTGCCAGCCGCCGCTTGCAGCTCAAGCCTGCCCAATGGCTTATCCAGCGTATCGGTGGGCAACTCCAGCGGTGTGGTCGGTGTGCCGCAGGACATGGTTTATGCAGGTGATCTCCAAGGCAACCTGTGGGCCATCAATATCAGCATTGACCCTCAACCCCAACTTCCCCAACGAGCTGGGCATGATGGCGTTCTTCGGTACCGGCGAGCTGTTGGCTCAGGGTGATCTGACCAGTACCAATACGCAGAGCTTCTACGGCGTGTTCGACAACACCAGCGATCTGAGCAACTACCCCTCAGGCTCGGTACCAGCCCCGCCATACACGCGCTCCAATCTGCAGCAACAAACCGTGACCGCGCAAACCGTGACTATTTCGGGCACCAGTTCGCAAGCGCTGACCTCCAGCAATAATCCGGTCAATCTGACCTACGCCCCGATCTCCGTTACCAACAGCTCAGCGCCGCCCGCCACCGTTTCACTCAATCCACAGGAAGGCTGGTATTTTGATCTGTCCAGTGTCAGTAGCGGCGCACGCTCATACACAATCTCGCAGGTGGAGAACGGCGGCGTGGTGTTTACCATCAATATCCCGCCGACCTCGTCCTGCGCTCAGCCAGCCTCGTATCTGATGAACGTCAATTACCTCAGTGGCGGCCCCTTCAGCCAGCCATCCATCGGCCTTGCGGGCGGGCTCAGCATCGGCACGGCCACCTTGGCCAATGGCACCACGGTAAATATCACCGGCACGCTCGTCGGACAGACCTATAGCGCCGCGCCGACCACGGCCAAGAGCGGTAGTGGCAGCAATGTACAAATCATCAGTACCGCCCAAGGCCTGACTGTCATACCGACGATCGGACACAGCTCCAGCCGCGTGGGCTGGTGGCAAATCAAATAAGGACGCGATCATGAAGACGCCGATTAGCCTGACCATTTTGCTTGTCGCCTGCGGACTCAGCCAACAGGCTGCCGCAAGCATGGCGACACCCTCCATAAACGGAGTGGTGCAGCGCGTGAACAGCAACGGCAAGGACGCCATGGTCACGGTCAACGGACATACCTACAACGTACCTGCCGGCACCAAGTTCAATGGCACCAATCAAACGCCCCAGGCAGGGCAATCCGTGCAGCTTGACCTGACCCTCGACGGCAAAAATGTCATTGGGATACATACGCTCGAACCCACTGCAAGCCACCACTGAGCGCGAGATCATCATGCGTGCAAAACAGCACTACCCATCCGCCGCGGGCTTCAGCCTGATCGAACTGCTGATCGTGGTAATGATCATTGCCGTTCTCACCGCCATCGCCTTTCCAAGCTATACGAAATACCTTCAACGCAGCCGGCGCTCGGATGCCTATGCCGCTTTATCGCAAGATCAAGCCATTCTCGAGCGTTGTTTTGCACAGAGTTTCGACTACAACAATGTCTCTGGCACCGGCAGCAAAGGCTGTCTGCCACTGCTGACGACCTCGCCTTCGAACTATTACACGATCGCCCTCAGCTTCACCGGCACCACCACCCCTCACACCGACTACACACTTAGCGCGACACCGGCGACCGGCTCGCCGCAGCTCAAGGACACTCAATGCGCAAAATTGACTCTGACCAGCGGCAATGTGCGCACTGCGGCGGATTCAGGCGGTACCGATCAAACCAAGACCTGCTGGCAGCAATAGCTCAAAAGGGACGATAACGGTTCCCACTAAGCGCCCATGAGCGGATAATCGGCGGCCCTTGCAGCTATCGGCGTCGTGATGTTCGTACCTGGTCAACGTTGGATCTCCACTGCCGAGCCTGAGCTTGGTCTAGGCACTGTGTTACGCGTCGAAGGGCGTGGCGTGCAGGTGTTATTCGCCAAAGCGGGGGTCTTACGCCCCTATGCGGTCGACTCAGCCCCGCTGGTGCGCGCCGAATTTCGCGCCGGGCAGCGTATTGCCGGCAAAGGCATCGCCTTTCTGGTCGAGCGGGTCGAGATCAAGGAAGACCTGCTGATCTACCGCGGCGAAGGCCGCGAGCTGCACGAGGGCCAGCTTGACGACGAGCAAAGCGTAAGCCAGGCCGACGACCGGCTGATCGGCGGCCGCACCGACCCGGTCGCGCAGTTCGAGCTACGCATCGAAGGCCTTAAACGCCGCGCCGAAGTCCGCCGCTCGCCCGCCTGGGGCCTGGGTTCCGCCCGTATCGGCCTGGTGCCGCATCAGCTGCGCGTGGCCGGCATCGCGGCCGCCCGGCGCCCGCCCCGTGTCTTGCTTGCCGACGAAGTCGGCCTGGGCAAAACCATCGAAGCCGGCATGATCCTGGCACGCCAGCTGGCGACCGGCCGTGCCGAGCGCGTGCTGTTGCTGCTGCCCGATACCTTGATTTATCAGTGGTTCGTCGAGCTGTTCCGCCGCTTCAACCTCAGCTTCGCCATTTATGATGAGGAGCGCTGCGAGGCGCTGGAGCAGTCCGGCGACGGCAGCAACCCCTTCGACGACGAACAGCTGGTCATCGCCGACTTCGGCTTTCTCGAAGCCGAGCCCAAGCGCGCCCAGCAACTGCTGGACACACACTGGGATCTGCTGGTCGTGGACGAGGCGCATCACCTGGCCTGGACCCCCGAAGCCGCCAGCCCGCGCTATACCCTGGTGGAAAAGCTCGCCGCCGCCACCCCCGGCGTCATCCTGCTCACCGCCACGCCAGAGCAGCTCGGCCGCAGCGGCCATTTCGCCCGCCTGCGCCTGCTCGACCCGCAGCGCTATCACGACCTCAATACCTACCTGGGTGAATCCGATTCGTTTCAGCGCCTGTCGCAAATCGCCGACAAGTTGCTCGATGGCGAGGTGCTGGACGACACCCAACAAGCCACGCTGCGCGACGCCTTCCATGGCGACGCCGCACTGACGGCGCTGCTCGCCAACACCACCAAGCCGGACAACGCACGCGAAATTCTCGCTGCCCTGATCGATCGCCACGGCACCGGCCGCTCGATGTTCCGCAACCGTCGCGCCGGTATCGGCGGCTTTCCCAAGCGCATCCTGGTCTGGCATACGCTGGATGCCGATGACGTCGACGAGGACACCCGGCAGGCGCTGCTCATCGAGTTTCACGCCGACATCCAGCAGCAGCCCGCGTTCGAGCCGGATTACAGCAACGATCCGCGCATCGAAACCCTGGTCGACCTGCTCGACGAGCATCCGCAAGACAAGTTCCTGTTGATCTGCCGCAGCCAGGCCAAGGTGCTTGCGCTGGAAGAGGCGCTACGCACCAAGAGCGGTGTCGGCGTGGCGCGTTTTCACGAAGGCCTGGGCATCGTGCAGCGCGACCGCAATGCGGCGTACTTCGCCCAGCCTGATGGCGCCCGCCTCCTGCTGTGCTCGGAGATCGGCTCCGAAGGCCGTAACTTCCAGTTTGCGCACCGCTTGATTCTGTGGGATCTGCCGCTCGACCCCGACCTGCTCGAACAGCGCATCGGCCGCCTCGACCGCATCGGCCAAAAGCACGACATCAGCATTCACATTCTTACCGTTACCGACAGCGCCCAGCACGTGCTGGCCCGCTGGTACGACCAAGGCATCGATGCCTTCCGCAGCAGCCCCGCCGATGGCCGTGAATTGTTGCGCCGCTACGGCGAAACGCTGGCCCGACTGGCCGACGAACACGCCCGCGGCGACGACAACCGCGACCAGGAACTCGATGTGCTGCTGGTCGAAACCCGCGACAGCCACGAAGAAATGGCCGCGCTGATCCATGCCGGCCGCGACCACTTGCTCGAACTAGCCTCCAGCCGCGACCTGCACGCGGACGAACTGCAACAGGCCTTCAGCCGCGAAGATCACGACCCCGGCCGCGATGCCTTCGTGCAGCGCCTGCTGGAGCAATTCGGCATCCATGCCGAAGAGCTGGGCAGCCAGGTGCTGCTGCTCGATCCGCAATACCTCTCCACCGATGCCCTGCCTGGCTTTGCCGAAGGTCCACAGTCGGTGACCTTCTCGCGCGAAGTCGCCCTGGCACGCGAGGAATTGCCGCTGCTCCGTTTCGACCACCCCTTGGTCGCCGGGGCGTTGGATCTAGCGCTGACCAGCGAGCAAGGCAATGCCGCCTTCATGGTCGACGACATGCTGCCGCCACGTAGCGCCCTGCTCCAAGCGGTGTACCTGCTCGAATGCGTAGCCGACCGTAAGCTCGATGCAGAGCGCTTTCTGCCGACCCTGCCCATCGTCGTCACCATCGATACCAAGCTGACCGAGCGCGTGGATTTTCAACCCAGCGAGGTTGCCCTGCGCAAGGCCGCCGACCGCAATATCGAAGTGCCGCGCTACCGTAAATTTCTGACCAAGCTGGTGCCGCCGATGCTGGAGAAAGCCGAAGCCACCGCTGGCCTTCGTGCACAAACCAGCATTGCCGACGCCGTCACCCTGGCCACCGACACGCTCGATGCCGAGCTATCGCGCCTGCTCGCAGTGCGCGCGGTGAATCCGTCGATCAGTGAGATGGAAATCGCAGCCGTCACCGAGGAGCGTAGCGCCCTGCTGGCCGCCCTGCCGCAATCGCGCTTGCGCCTGGATTCGGTACGCTTTGTTGCCAGCACAGACTTCCTGGCGCTGCGGTAACTCCGGCCAAATATGCAGACCGCCATTAGCATGACCTACCGCCTACCTTGCGATTGCGGCAAGGTCATGCTGATCGCACGCGGCGCTCCCGCGGCGCGCGCGATCTGCCATTGCCATGCCTGCCGCGACCTGTATGGCTCCATCGTCCTGGCCGCGACCGCGTGGCCAGCCGAGCAGGTCGAACGCAGCGGTAACGATGCCGTCCTGGAATACCAGCACCCGACCCTGCAAATGCGTCGGATCAGCTGCCGCCATTGCGGCGAAATCGTCCATGGCATCAACCGGCTCGGTTATCTGATCATTCCCAATGCGCGCTTCACCAAGCATCACCACGGCGTCATGCCGAAAGAGCTGATGCCTGCCATGCATCTGTTCTACGAAAGCCGCGTCTTCGACATCGATGATCCCCTGCCCAAATATCTACAGGGCTGGGATGGCGAACGCTACAACTGAATTCCGGAATAAGGCGGCCTGAAAGTCGCGCTCCGTCGCAAAAGTGCGGTGATACAGTGCGGCCATGACTGACATCGAATACATCGATGCGGCATGCATGGCCATCACATGGATCGGAGCAAGCAACATGCGCACTATCGGCGTTATCGGCGGCATGAGTTGGGAGTCATCGCTGGTCTACTACCAGCTCATCAATCGAGGCACCAGGGACAGGCTCGGCCCTCTACGCTCCGCTCGATTATTACTGGACAGCCTGGATTTCGAAGATATCGCCGCATTGCAACGCACTGGCGAATGGCAACATGCAGGCGAACTGTTGGCTGCCTCAGCCTGCCGCCTGCAAGCCGGCGGCGCCGACTGCGTCGTCTTGGCCACCAATACGATGCATAAAGTGGCAGACGCCATCATCGCCGCCACGCCGCTGCCGTTCCTGCATATCGCCGATGCCGTAGGCAACGCAATCCGAAACGCCGGCATGGATTGCATACTGCTCCTGGGCACCGCCTTCACGATGGAGCAGGATTTCTATCGCAGACGGATCGCAGACCGTTTCGGCATCCAATGCATCACCCCGTCCGCCGAAAGGCGCCAGCAAGTGCATCGCATTATCTACGACGAACTCTGTGCCGGCGCGATCCATGAAGCCTCACGCCTCACCTTGCTCGAAACCATTGCCGAAGGCATGGCGGCGGGCGCCACGGGCGTTATCCTGGGGTGCACCGAACTGACGCTATTGATCCAACCGGATAACTGTCCGGTTGCGCTTTTCGATAGCACCGCCCTGCATGCCGCGGCAGCGGTGGACTTTGCCTTGCAGGATGAAACTCCAGCCGTCCCGGTTCACTGAGGACACCATGCAGCTGCCACTGCTCGACAAGGCGGAGGCAGCCATACGGCCGATCATCATTACATCAGAGCGGCGCTTCCATCCGCCGCCTGATGCCGAATACCTGGTAAGCCACACTCAGCAACAGCACCCACGCCGCGCCCACATACAAGGCCACGCGCGTATCCGGGCCATAGCCCAGCATGAAGATCACAAAGGCAAGAAACGCCAGGCAGATCACACTGCTCAATGGCCACGCGCGCAGCGGAAACGCGCTCACTGTATCCCGGTGCAACTGCCTAAAACGAAAGTGTGCAATCAGCACCATCGACCACGTCCACACCGTATTAAAGGCAAGGATGGACATCATCATCGCGAAGATGCGCTCAGGCACCAGGTAATTCAGCACGACGCCAAAGATCAGACAGGCCAGGGTCACCAGCACGCCAAAAATTGGCACGCCATTGTTACTTAGCTTGCTCAACACCGCGGGCGCCTGATGCTTGGTCGACAAGCTATAAAGCATGCGGCTGCCACTGAAGGTCGTGCTATTGAAACCCGATAGCGCCGCGGTAATCACCACGAAGTTAATGATGCCGGCTGCCTGCTGGATGCCCAGTTTGGAAAAAGTCACCACGAACGGGCTGCCCTGCGTGCCCAACTGGTTCCAGGGGTACAGCGCCATGATGACAAACAGCGCACCCACATAAAAAATCAGGATGCGCCACAACACCGAATTGACCGCCCGCGGAATCGTCCGCTGCGGCTCCGCCGCCTCGCTCGCCGCCATGCCAATCGTTTCGATGCCGCCAAAGGCAAACACCACCACCGGTAGCGCCATCACCATGCCGGTGATGCCATTGGGAAACCAGCCACCGTGTTGCCACAAGTTGCCCAGCCCAATCGGCTGGCCGCCATTGCCCCAGCCCAGCCAGATCATGGTGGCACCGCCGAGAATCATCAGCACCACCGTCACCACTTTGATCAGGGTGAACCAGAACTCCATTTCGCCATAGACCTTCACCGCCAGCAGGTTAAGGCTGCCAATCATCAGCACACTGCCGAACACCCAGATCCATTGCGGCAAATCGGGAAACCACGGCTTCATATAAATGCCCACCGCCGTACTCTCGGCCATGCCCACACCAACCATCAGCAGCCAGTAGTTCCAGCCCGTCAAATAGCCGGCAAACGGCCCCAGATACTTATGCGCATAGGTACTGAACGAACCCGCCACCGGGTTTTGCACCGCCATTTCGCCTAGCGCACGCAAGATGATGAAAATCATCACCCCGCCGATCAGATAAGCAAACAAGACCGAAGGCCCGGCCAGCTTGATGGCACCAGCCGAACCGAGAAACAGGCCAGCGCCGATGGCCATGCCCAGCGCCATGAACGTGATATGGCGCGAGCGAAGCCCGCGCTGCAAATGATGAGTCATGAGGTCAGCCGATGAATAAGAGGAATCAGCGCAGCAAGCGACGCTTGGGCTTGATCGGAAATTTGCCGCGCCAGTACTCGATCAGCACATAGCCGCCGAGCATGCCGCCTAAATGCGCGAAGTGAGCGATACCTGGCATCCAGCCAAGCACCCCGGATAACAGCTCCACCGTGGCGTAGCCGGTGACGAACAGCCACGCCGGCATCGGGATCGGCAAAAAAATCAGCATGACTTTTTCATACGGATACATCATGCCGAAGGCCAGCAACAAGCCGAAAATAGCCCCCGAAGCCCCCACCGTCGGCGTCTCCGCATCGTGCAGGAAATACTTCATCACGACCAGTTGCAGCAGCGAGGCGACGACCAGGCAGACAAAGTAATAAATCGTGAAGTTACGCCCACCAAACAACCGCTCGATCTGCCCACCAAACATATACAGCGCCAGCATATTGAAGAGGATGTGCTCGATCCCTCCATGCATGAATGCGCCGGTAACTATCTGCCAGGGCTGAAATAATTCATTACCCAACGGCCACAGCGCGAAATACACCATAGTCTCCGGCCACAACCGCTGCAGCAGATAGACCGCGATATTGGCAATCAGCAGATTTCGGGTCACCGGCGGCAAATCGAAAGGCATAAGGCTATCCAGGCAAAACAATCCGCCAAGGGTAGCGGTTGCCCCCCTTCCCCGCCACGGATGGGCTCGCCAGGGCCTCCAGCCGGCAAATCCAGCAAATCCAGAGCCTCCCCGCCCCCATTAGCGACCGCCCCACATTCGCCCCAACACGACAAGACCCGCCACTCCCTCCCCTGCTCGCAGGGGAGGGCTCGGGAGGGGTTCGATCTTGCGGCAAGAACAGACCCCCTCCCAACCTCCCCCTACACGTAGGGGGAGGGGCCAAAACCGCAGGGCCGAGCATTGAGGCGAACACCATACGCTGCGATGGCTGCTGCTCTTGCCTTTGATGTGGCTGTGGCTGTGGCTTTTGACCTTACAGGGCCCCTGTGCGTCGGTGAGGGCTGGACGACAAGGCCCGTAGGGGCATTGGCATGGACGCCAATGCCTTTTCGTCAGGGCAGGAAGCCCTGTCGAAAAGCCCGGCCAGCCCTCACGCACCCGTAGGGCGACAAGCGGGGTTGGCCTTTCTTTGGGTTACTTTTCTTTGGCCACGCAAAGAAAAGTGACTCGGACCCCGGCAGGGGTTCGAAACCCCGCCGCAGGCGAGCCAGGCCGCGATAACACAACCACCAAGCGAAAAATCCACCACAGGCAAACCACCTCGCAACCTAACAACAACCAAGCCCTCAACATCCCATCCAATCCCTCGCAAGAAAACAACACCTTTTTCGCAAACACTTGACAAGCATCTTGTGCAATGCGCAAATAGCCGCCCATACCGCCAGACATCCAAGCGGTATGCGACCACATCAAGAACCAGGCAAGCCGTGAACATCCAGGGTATCAGCGCAAACATCAACACCATGCATCGCCCGATGGCGATGTGTTGCTGTTGTTGATCTTCATCCCGCGCTAAACCCCGCAAGACCGGTCCGCACCAGACCGCTCGTAGCTCGCCAGGATCGTCACGATGCGTCGCATCTCTGCCATTCATTCCAGTCACCACCACGCCCACGGCAACCCAGGCCATCGCCACGGTTGTCCGGATAACTCGTGCCCAGCCCACGCTGACCAGAGCAGCCGCTGTCAAACCTGCTCGTGTCAAACGCGTTGTCGCTGTCGAATGTGCCACATCGGCTGACCCCACAGCCTTGATCGCGCCTCGCGCGCATCGCCCCTGACGCCCACTCCGGCGTACTCCACCAAGCAGCTCCCCCGCTGTGCCCAACGCCTGCCTGCACCTGGCTCACGCCGGGACGGCATGCGCTTACAGGAATCGTGTACCCATGTTTAAACCAAGCCTGCTCCCCCTCGCCATTGCCGCCGTGCTTGCGGCATCGGTGCTGCATGCCGAAGACGACAACAGCAGCAAAACCACCCAGCTGCAGGCGGTCACCGTCACCGGCTCGAATATCAAGACGACCGACTCCGAAGGCCCCAGCCCGGTACAGGTCATCACCGCGCAGCAGATCAAAGTCAGCGGTAAAACCACCCTGCCCGACTTTCTCCGCTCGATCTCCGCCAATGCCGGCAACAGCGTCAACGAGCAATACACCGGTAGCTTTTCCGCCGGTACCGCTGGCGTGTCATTACGCGGGCTGGGCCAGAAAAACACGCTGATTCTTCTCGACGGCAAGCGCGTCGCCAACTATGCCACCGCCAATGAATTGCAAGACACTTTTGTCGACTTGAACTCGCTGCCACTCGCTGCCGTCGAGCGCATCGAAGTGCTCAAGGATGGCGCCTCGGCCGTCTATGGCTCCGACGCCATCGCCGGCGTGGTCAACATCATTCTCAAGCAAAACTATCAAGGTGCCGAAGCCGGCGTCAGCTACGGCGGCAATACCGAAGGTACCGGCCAGACCGAAAACAATTTCCATCTATTGCTCGGCCACGGCGATCTGAAGAAGGACCGCTATAACGTGTTCTTTGCAGTCGATGGCACGCGTCGCAGCCGCTTGAATCAGAGCGATGTCAGCTGGCTACGCGACAACGATTTTCGCGACAAGCCAGGCGGACGTCTGAACTGGACGCCGACCAATTACTACAACAACGATCCAACCCAAGGCTTTGCCAACGCCGTTGGCCCGGTGCAGCGAGTGCCCTATGCCGCGATCACCCCCGGCAAAAGCGGGGACGTATGGGCTTATAACCCGGCGCAGTACAGCTCGCTGATTCCCGGCATTGAGCGTTATCACGCGGTGCTGCGCGCCACCGTCAAGGTCACCGACGATATCGAAGCTTATGGCGAGGCCATCTACAGCCGCAGCCGCGCCGCCTTCGTGTTCGGCGGCCCGTTGTCGATCGGCAGCGGCCTGCGCGCCTGGGACAACATCAATCAGCGGCTGGTCAATATCGATAGCACCCTGCCCGTGGGCAATCCGGCCAATCCGTACAACGTGCCCACACCGGTCAACGCCAACCTGTGGGATGTGGGGCAGCGCAACAAGTACGACCGCACCATCTTCACCCGCTTTCTCGGCGGCATTAAAGGCCATACCGGCGCATGGGATTGGGACGTTTCGGCCGGCCATTCCGAAAGCAGCTTGAAGGAGTACGTGACCAACTTCGGCAACCGCTACGCCTTTGAATCATTGCTGGCCAACGGCGGCTACAACCTTGCCGGCACCGGCAACCCGGCCGCGGCGGTGGATGCACTGCGCTTGTTCACCACTCGTCCG
This sequence comes from Dyella silvatica, assembly GCF_026283955.1. Taxonomy (GTDB): domain Bacteria; phylum Pseudomonadota; class Gammaproteobacteria; order Xanthomonadales; family Rhodanobacteraceae; genus Dyella_C; species Dyella_C silvatica. The sequence goes on from NZ_JAPDPE010000002.1 coordinate 86,821, forward strand.
GCGGTGTCGCGACTGACAACATTCGATGCCACCGCCAGCACCCAGCTATTCGACTTGCCCGCTGGCGCCGTCGGTTTTGCCACCGGCTATCAGTTTCGCAATGAGTCGATCAACTCGCGCACCTCGTCGGCCGTGCTGTCGGGCAGCGAGCTGCGCCCGGCGATCGACATCATTCGCGGTTCGCGCAACGTCAACGCCGCGTATGCCGAATTCAACCTGCCTATTCTCAGCACGCTGGAGGCGAATGTCGCCGGCCGGCTGGATCACTACAGCGATTTCGGCAATGCCTTCGCGCCTAAATTCAGCCTGCGCTATCAGCCGCTCGACTGGCTGCTGCTGCGCGGCTCGTACTCGCGCGGTTTCCGCGCGCCGTCGTTGCCGGAAATCACCAATAGCACCGCCGTCAGTTACGGCTCGGTGGTCGATCCCTACGACCCGGTCACGCCGGGCCAACGCCGTGGCTATACCAGTGTGAATGCGGCCAATCCGAAACTACGCCCCGAGCGTTCGCGCAACTACAACCTCGGCTTTGTGCTCTCGCCCAGCACTGACACCAGCATCGGCGTGGACTACTACCACATCGTGCAAGACGGCATCATCGGGCCAGACGATGCCACCGCACTGGTGCAGCGCAAAGATCCACGAGTGATCCGCGATGCGCAGGGCCGCATCACCATCATCACCAATCAGTACAAGAATCAACAAAGCCTCAGCACCGATGGCGTCGACATCGACTTCAAACAAGCACTGCGCACGCAGAGCTACGGCAGCTTCACGCTTAGCGGCACGCTCACCCGCCTGCTCAAGTACAGCGAGCCGCTGGTCGCTGGCGACGCCCCCGTCAACGGTGCCGGCACCAATCTCTTCGGTTCACTGCCAAAGTGGCGCGGCAGCATCGGGCTGGGCTGGGCCATCGGCGATTTCACCAGCACGCTGACCTGGTACTACGTCGGCGGCTACCAGCAAAACCTGGCCAACCGCCTGACCGCCGATTATCCAGAGCGGGTAAAAAACTGGAGCACGTTTGACCTCTCGATTGCCTACACCGGCATCGCCAACACCACGCTGACGCTGGCCGTGCAAAACCTGCAAAACCGCCGCCCGCCGTGGGACCCGTCCAACACCTACTTCGACAGCACCCAGGCCGATCCCCGCGGCCGCTTCGTCAATGTCGGCGTGAATTACACATTCTGAGTGGCCCCAGGGTGCGGGCTAATGACGGCCCGCACCTTCATTTATTCGATCCGGAGACTTACCTGATGAAGCAGCACCCTCCACCACGCGCATCGCGCTTGCTCCACTCCGTGCTCTGGCTTGCGCTTTTTGCGACACCGCTGGCCCACGCCGGCAACGCTGACATTGCATCAGCGCAGTCCGATTCGACGACCGACAAAACCAAGACACTGGAACAAGTCACCGTAACCGGCTCGCGCAGTCCTCGCGTGGATATCGAAGGCCCTTCACCGGTGATCACCATCAGCTCGAAGGACCTCGATGCCAAGGGCTTTCGCAGTGTCTTCGATGCATTGAATTCGCTGACCCAGAACACCGGCATGGCCCAGGGTGAGGATTTCGGCAATACCTTCACCCCGGCCGCCAATACCATCAATCTGCGCGGGCTCGGCCCCAATCACACCTTGGTGCTGATCAACGGGCGTCGCGTCGCCGATTACCCGGTGGCCTATGACGGCTCGGTCAACTTCGTCAACTTGTCGAATATCCCGTCGGCGATGATTGATCGCATCGAGATACTCAACGGCGGCGCCTCGGCCATCTACGGCTCCGACGCCATCGCCGGGGTGGTCAATATCATCCTCAAGCAAAAGGCCAGCGGCCTCGACGTGAATCTGCGCGTCGGCAGCACCGAAGGTGGCGGCGGCTCTAACCAGCGCCTGCAAATCGTCGGCGGCCATCACTGGGACAAGCTCGATGCGGTCTATGGCATCGAAGTCACCCATCGCGAACCGATCTGGGGCACTGATCGCAGCTTCATGGATTCGCTCACCCGCGACCCCAGCGGCAAGCCGTCCCAGCCGACGGCGGTGTTCTATCGCCGCAACATGGATAGCGGCAAATACGTCGACCCCGGCAATGCCGCTTGCGCCGCGGTCGGCGGCTTGTATGACAACAGCGTCAGCCGCGCGAACAATCCGCGTTACGGCTACTACTGCGGCAGCGATCGCGCAGCGCCCACGTTCTGGACCGTGCAGACCGAGCAACGCAACGTCAATGCCTACACCAGCCTGCATTACCACCTCAGCGAAGACACCGAACTGTTCGGCGACGCCTTGTTCGGCGTGGACAAAATCAGCAATACCACCCGCGCCCCCAGCTGGACCTCGCTGGCCGCCGGCAATAGTTACTTTCTCAACGCCAACTCAGGCAACACCGAGCGCTGGTACCGGCGCTTCTCACCCGAGGAAATCGGTGGCCGCACACAAGCCGGCTCACGCTTCTTCGAGCGCTCATGGAATGCCACGCTGGGCATCCGCGGCAGTATCGGCGACGGCTGGAAATACGAGGCCGCCTACAACCGCTCCGAATACGACAACGTCACCACCCGCCGTGCCTTCCTCGCCGGCCTGGACGAGTATTTCCTTGGCCCGCAACTGGGCACCCAGAACGGCGTACCGGTGTATGCGCCGGATGCGGCACGGCTTTATCAACCATTGACTGCCGGCGCGTGGAATCAGCTGACCGACACCTACGCCAGCCACAACAGCGCCTGGGTACAAACGCTTAGCCTCAGCGTCAATCACGGCGATTTGTTTGAACTACCCGGTGGCTCGGCGGGTTTTGCCGGCGTGCTTGAGGCGGGCAGCCAGGGTTACCGCAACACCCCCGATGCGCGGCTTGCCCAGGGCGTGTTCTGGAACAACAGCGGCAGCCTGCCCTCCAGCGGCAAGCGCGACCGCTACGCCGTCGGCGCGGAACTGAGCCTGCCGGTACTGAGCCAAGTCATCGCCACGCTCGCCGGTCGCTACGACAGCTACAGCTACGCCGGCCGTAACGACAACAAGGCGACCTGGAGCGCGGGGCTTGAATACCGGCCACTCGATTCGCTGCTGTTGCGCGGCAATGTCGCCACCAGCTTCCGCGCGCCGGACATGAACTACATCTTCGCCAGCGCAACCAACGGCTATATTCCCGGCCTCACCGACTACTACCGTTGCCGCGTGGCCGGCCAGGCCTTTGGCAACTGCGATTTCAACAACCAGAGCATCAACTACACCAGCTACGGCAGCACCAAACTGAAAGCGGAGAATGCCCGTTCCTTCAGTTATGGCCTGGTGTGGTCGCCCAATACGCAGCTCGACGTATCGGTGGATTACTACAAGATCCGCATCAATAACGAAGTAACCAATCTCAGCGCCGACGGCGTCCTGCGTGACGAGGCCGACTGCCGCCTGGGCCAGACCCAAGGCGGCCAGCCCATCGACATCACTTCGGCGCAATGCCAAAGCACCCTGGCGCGGGTGCAGCGCAATCCGGCCGGCGGCATTGACCCGTTGACCGCCACACGCATCTTCGTCAACCCGATCAACGCCGCCAGCGAACGCACCAGCGGTATCGATGCCAGCGGTAACTATCGCTGGAATACCGCCGGCTATGGCGATTTCGCCCTACGCGTGAATTACAGCCTGGTGTTGACTCACGACTACCAGCAGTTTCCCGGTGGCGTGGTGTTGAATGTGCGCGACGGCGCCGGCGAAAGCGATTCGGGCTCGACCTTCCAGTGGCGCAGCAAGCTCAACGGCAGCCTCAGCTGGCATTACCACGATGTCACCACCACTCTGTTCGGCACCCGTTACGGCAGCCTGCCCAACGCCGATCAGAGCGGACGCATTGCGCCCTATTTCCGCTACAACGCCAGCGTGGCCTACCGTATCAACGATCGCACCAGCATCTCGCTGGTCGTCAACAATCTGCTCGACAAGGCGCCGCCGAAAGATCGCACCGGCAGCGGCTGGCCGTTCTACCCGGTCGGCAATTACGACCCGTACGGTCGCCAATGGTGGATAGAAGCGAACTATCACTTCGGCAGCTGAGCCATCGCCGCTGAAGGCAGCGGCGATTGAAGGCTAGACGTAAGCTTTCGCCTGTCAGCCCGCGGGTTATCCGTGCAGAAATTTTCCGCCATGCAGCACTGAAAACGCGCAAAAACTTGCGCGTTTTCAGCCTGCGCGGACACAGATACAGTCGCTCCTCAGTTATGTAGGGGCGCTTATGTTTCGCTTGCTGTTGACCGCTGCCGGTTGTGTGGTACTTGCTGCATGCCAGCATCATCCGGCCGCCTCCGCCGACAACAATTCGTCCGACCCGTTGCAGGGCTTCTCGCCAGGCATCGTCGCGCCCGATCTGGCCAAGCACATCAAGGTGCTGGCGTCGGATGACTTCGAGGGCCGTGCGCCGGGTAGCAAGGGCGAGCAGCGCAGCACCGACTACATCGTTCAACAGTTCCAGCGTATCGGCCTGGAACCCGGCAATAACGGCAGCTGGCTACAAACCGTGCCGTATGTTGCGACCACCCTGCAAAAGCCCGGGGAGGTGAAGCTCAGCATCGACGGCGCCAAGGCCAGCCCCGCCCTGACGTTCGGCCAAGACATGGTGGTCGGCTCGCTCACCCACCAGGCCCATGCCGAGATCACTAGTTCGCCGCTGGTGTTTGTCGGCTACGGCGTCGACACACCGGAAAGAAGCGACTACGCCGGCCTCGACCTGCGCGGCAAAACGGTGGTGATCCTGGTCAACAGCCCGGGCTGGAGCCATCAAGATCCGATGCTGTTCAAAGGCCGTGAGCTGACCTATTACGGCCACTGGGCCTACAAGCTGGATGAAGCGGCCCGCCACGGAGCCGCTGCCGCCTTCATTGTGCATGACGCCGATGCCGCCGGTTATCCATGGAGCGTGGTGCAAACCGGTTGGCAGGGCGCGCAATTCAGCCTTCCCGCCAGCGAAGACCCCACCCCGCACTTGCCGGTGGCCGGCTGGCTGACCACAGCTGCGGCGCAAACCCTGTTTGCTGCTGCCGGCGCGGATTTCAACGAACTGAAAAAGGCCGCCGACCTGCCCGGCTTCAAAGCCGTCGAACTCGATGCCAAAGCCAGCCTGGCCATCGACAGCAGCATCACCCAAGGCGAATCGCATAACGTCATCGGCAAACTCACCGGCAGCAAGCAGCCCGATGAAGCCATCGTGTATTCCGCGCACTGGGATCACCTGGGACGCGACGGTGAGCGCATTTATCACGGCGCGGTGGAAAACGCCTCGGGTGTCGCCGGCTTGCTGGAGATCGCCGAGGCCTTTACCCATCACAAACCAAAAACGCATCGCAGCATGCTGTTTCTGGCCTTTACCCTGGAAGAGTCAGGACTACTTGGCTCGCAGTATTACATCGCACATCCGGTGATGCCGCTGGATAAAACCGTCGCCGATATCGACGTCGATGCACTGACCGTGATCGGCCCCAGCCACGATATCGCGGTGATCGGTTATGGCCAGTCGCAACTGGACGATTACCTCGACGAAGCCGCCGAAACCCAACGCCGCGAAATGGCTCCGGATACCAAACCGGCCAAGGGCTCGTTCGCTCACTCCGAGCAATTCAACTTCGCCAAGGCGGGCGTGCCGGTGCTGTATGCACGCTCGGGCCTGGACTTGCTCAACGGCGGCGTAGCCGCCGGCCGCAAAGCCTACGATGACTACATCGCCAACCGTTATCATCAGCCGACCGATGTGTTCGATCCTCATTGGGATCTACGCGGCATGGTGCAAGATCTACGTGCCCTGTTCATCGTCGGCGGCAAGCTGTCGATGGAAACCACCTACCCGCAATGGAAACCCGGCAGTGACTTCAAGCGACCTGCATCCATCAAGCGATAGCAGCCAGCCCGGTCAAGCTGCTCGCCTTGCCCTGGCGATCAGCCTGTTGGTCAGCACGACCTCGGTGCTGGGCACAACCGACCACACCCGCTTTATCAACCCGGCCAACTTGCCCGCGCCCACCGGCTATACCCAGGTGGTCGAAGCGCCGGCTGGACGCACGCTTTATCTCTCCGGACAAATCGCGCTGGATAAGCAAGGCCATTTGGTCGGCGCCAACGATTTCAGCGCCCAGGCCGAACAAGTATTCGCCAATCTTAAAACCGCGCTGGAAGCCGCTGGCGCCAGCTTCGACCAAGTAGTGAAGCTGACGATTTATGTCACCGACATGAGCCAGCTCAAAGCGCTGCGTGCGGCGCGCGATAAATACATCAATCTAAAACACCCGCCCGCCAGCACCCTGGTCGAGGTACGCCAGCTGGCGCGCGATGGCTTGCTGCTGGAAATCGACGCCATTGCCGTGGCGCCGTTGCAGGAGCGCCCGCCGCCCTCGCAAAACGATTAGCGATGACGGTGGCGCCGCGCAAGGCCAGCTCACCCGCCTCGGCCAACTCAAGGCAACGCCAGAAGATAAATCCGTCGCTGGCCAACATGCCTTCTATCGCCCCCATTACATCGCCCACCACGCGTGAAGCGCGCACCCAGTCCGAGGTGGCGTGCTGCAAAATCACCGCGTCGGCCAGGCAATAAGCCGCCGAGACCAAGGCGTGGTTTTTCCATAGCCGCATCTCGGCATTGGCTTCGACGCTTTGCTGCCATTCATCGCTTAATTGGCGAATACGCATCGGCGCCATCGGCGTCGTATGGAAACACTGCGCAGACAATCGCTCGGGCGGATACATCGCCACCGAGGCCAGCTCGTTCGATACCGTCCCCACTAGCTCACGGACGTCCATCGCCACTTCATGAATGCGATGCGGCGTGCCCCGCAGATGCGCGACCACCCGGCGCAACAACAATTGATCGGAAGCACAGGGACCATGCCAGATCACCACGTCGGCAACCTCCCGCTGCAGCATCTGCAATTTGTCCAGCACACGCTGCATCTCCAGCGCAAAGTCGATGTCGCCATGCGGCGCAATGCGCTTCCAGAAGCGTACCCGGGACTGAACGTGGTCATCGATGCCGGCCAGCGGTCCGATCGCAAGATCATCGCGCAGCACCACGATCTGATCGGATCTGCCAGCCTTGGCGAGCGCATGGCGCAAGGTGCCGCCAGCCGAGTCGCCATAAACCACATGGATATAAGGCAAAAGGCTACTCATGGATTCCCCGATGGCAAGCAAACAGGCTTGGCAATGTGTGACGCCGGTTGGCCTGTCGCATCATCGCCCACGCATTGTAGTCACGCTGTAACGCCCGGCGACAATCCTGCGACAACGCCCGTATTTCCCCGAGGTCACTGGATTTCCACCAGCCCCGACGCAAGCGCCGAAGGCCACGCTGTAAGCCCGCTGCCTCAGTCAAATCAAAGGCAGTGTGAACGGGTCCGCTGAAGCGGCAGTGCGCGCGATAGACAAGTCGATCTAGACAACCAGCACCGCATGTCCTCTTTGCGCAGTCCGCGCGCCATCACCGCTAAACCAACGTGAAATGAGCGCCCCCTTTAATAGGCAGGTCAATCGGCGGCGTGCGTCCTGTCTAGCGCCCGCCCGTCATTCAACTCTATCCAAGGCCTACCTATGACGTTGCTCCGCACCCCTCTCTGTCTTGCATTGCTGGCGCTATTCCCCTTGCTCGCACACGCGGGCGATGACACCACCGCGCCCGTCGATGAAACGGCCCCGGCCGCGACCACCAAGACACTGGAAGCCATTTCAGTAGTAGGCCAGAACGCCACCCGCCAGGTGCAGCAGATGGACAAGGCGCAGATCGAGCAATTCACGCCCGGCACCAGCCCGATCCAGATGCTATCGAAACTGCCGGGTGTCAATTACGTCAGCAACGACCCTTTCGGTACCGATGAATGGTCCACGCGCATTAGCTTGCGCGGTTTTAATCACACCCAGCTCGGCTACACGCTCGACGGTATTCCACTGGGCAATACCGACTACCACAGCGGCGACGGCCTCAGCGTAACCCGCGCCTGGATCGGCGAAAACCTCGGCGAACTGGATCTGGCCCAAGGCTCAGGCGCGCTGGGTACGGCATCGACCAGCAACCTCGGCGGCACTGTGCAGTTGCATACTTCCGACCCGAGCATGACCCCGGGCGTGCGGGTCAATGCCACCGGCGGCAGCTATGGCTTCAAGCGTGGCTATATCCGCGCCGATACCGGCAACCTCGACGGTTTCCGCGGCTATATCTCCGGCATGTATGTCGATGCGCCGAAGTGGAAAGGCAACGACGACCAGACCCAGAAGCAGCTCAACGCCAAGGCGCTGTATGAGTGGGAGGGCGGCCGCATTACCGGCTTGCTCGATGTCGTGCGTCGCATCGAGCAGCCATATATGGACTTGTCGCTGGATTCGCTCAAGCGCTGCGGCTATCGCTTCGACTACCTGGCGCCCGATTGGCAGCGCGCCGTCAACATTGCCAACGGCAAGTACAGCGGCTGCGTGACCAACCCCGATGACACCTACTACAACGGCAACGGTATTCGTCATGACGACGTCGCGTCGGTCAAGGGCGAGTTCTTTCTCACCGACCAGCTGACCCTGAATGTGCAGCCGTATTACCACCACGACCTGGGCCAGGGTCACTGGTATGCGCCGGCGTCGGATCTGCCATACACCCCGGCACCGGGCGATGCGCCGATCGCCTTGCGCCTCTCGCACTACCTGATGCTGCGCGACGGTATCGTCAACTCGTTGAGCTATGACGTCGGCAATCACCACATCGAAGGCGGCTTCTGGTTCGAGGACAGCAAGTACACCATCGGACGCAGCTACCAGCCGATCTCCGCCTCCGGCGGCCCGATCAGCCAGGACAAGATTTACGACACCTACTACAACTCGATTTTCCGCCAGCGCTTCACCACCCTGACCCGTCAGTGGTATCTGCAAGATTCGTTCTCGGTGCTGGATGACACGCTGCGCATCGACGCCGGCTTCAAGGGGCATAACGTCACCACCAACGCCATCGCCTTGCTGCCAGGCCGCGCCAGTGGCGCACTGACGGCACAAAGCGGTTTTCTGCCGCAGGTGGGCGCCAACTACAAAATCGGTAACGGCTGGGAGGCCTTCGCCTCGTTCTCGATGAACCAGAACGCCTTCGAGCCCGGCGCCAACGGTGCATGGTCGTCCAACCAGGCCACCTTCAATGGCTTGCGCGGCAGCTTGCGTCCCGAACGCTCGGCCAATAGCGAGCTGGGCCTGCGCTATGTCGACAGCACCATTCAATCGTCGCTGGCGCTGTACAACATCGACTTCAAGAACCGCCTGCTGGTCATCGTGCCCTGCGCCGGCGTGGTCAGCTGCCCGAACCAGATCGCCAACGTCGGCAAGGTCAATTCGCAAGGTGCGGAGTTCACCTTCGTCTGGCAGCCGACCCCGGCACTGCGCTGGTTCAACTCGGCCACCTACAACGATGCCAAGTACAAGGACAACTACCTCGACGCCGGCGTGCTGATTCCGACCAAGGGCAAGACCGTGGTCGATTCGCCCAAGCAGATGTTCTCCAGCGAGCTGTCGTACAAGTTCGGTGACTTCCGCGCCTCGCTCGGCACCAAGTACACCGGCGCGCGCTACTACACCTACGTCAACGACCAGCGCATCGACGGCTTCTGGCTGTGGGACGCCGGCCTGTCCTGGGAGCAGAAGAACCTTGGTTTCGCCAAAGACCTGAAGATCTCGCTGACGCTGACCAATCTGCTCAACAAAAAGTACATCGCCACCGTCGATAGCAATGGCTTCACCACCAGCGACCCGACTGGCACCTTCCAAAGCCTGCTGGTGGGCTCCCCGCGACAGGGCTTCCTGACTGTCGATATGTCGTTCTGATCGAAACATCCGATAAGCCCCCGCCCCCGCCAGGCGGGGGCCTTCAACGGAGAAGTACGATGACGCAAGACAAGACCCCCGATGTCAGTCGTCGCAAATTCATGAAAGCTGCCGCGGTAACCGCCGGCAGCGCCATGGCGATGGCCGCGCTGCCACCGGCGCTACGCAAGGCGATGGCGACAACTCTACCCAGGGGTACCGCCAGCAACAGCATCAACGACGTGCAGCATGTCGTGATCTTCATGCAGGAAAACCGCTCGTTCGATCACTACTTCGGCACCCTCAAGGGTATTCGCGGTTTCGGCGATCGACAGCTTGCACCGCTGCCCAACGGCAATAGCGTGTTCTACCAGCCGACCAGCACCTCCGGCCATTACATCCTGCCGTTCCATATGGACACCACGACCACCAACGCCATCTGCGCCAATGCGGCGGCGATGAGTTATCCGGTGGACATCGGCATCTGGAACAAAGGCCGCTTCGACAGTTGGAATACCGCCCGCGACCCCGGCTTGGGCATGGGCTATTTCAAATCGGCCGACCTGGCTTTTTATTACGCACTCGCTGATGCCTTTACGGTATGCGATGCCTATCACTGCTCCACCCTGACCCAGACCAACCCCAATCGGCTGCACTTGTTCAGCGGCAGCAATGGGCTTTCGGTGGGCGACACGGCGGTACTGGACAACACCGAGCCGGCTGCCGGCTTTACCTGGACCACCTACGCCGAGCGCCTGCAACAGGCCGGGGTGAGCTGGAAGGTTTATCAGCAGACCGATAATTTCGACGACAACGCACTGGCCTGGTTCAGCAATTTCAAGAATGCCCAGCCCGGCGATGCGCTATACGACCGCGGCATGGCGACGGTGCCGGACCTGGTGCAGGCGTTTGCCGATGACATAAACAATGGCACGCTGCCGCAAGTCTCGTGGATCGTCGCGCCCGCCAGCCTCTCTGAACACGCCAACTACAAGCCCGCGGTCGGTGAAGACCTCACGGCTCGCTTGTTGACCGCCCTGGCCGCATCGCCAGAGACCTGGGCCAACACCGTGTTCATTCTCAACTACGACGAGAATGGCGGCTTCTTCGACCATATGCCGCCGCTGACCCCGCCGCCCTCCAGCAGCTACGGTTTGTCGACCGTCAGTGTCACTGGCGAAGTCACCGCCGGTCAGCCGATTGGCCTGGGCTTTCGCGTACCCATGACCATCATCTCGCCGTGGACACAAGGCGGCTGGGTCTGCTCGGAAGTGTTCGATCACACCTCGGTGATCCGCTTTCTGGAAAACCGCTTCGGCGTCGCCGAACCCAATATCAGCGCCTGGCGCCGCGCCGTTTGCGGCGACCTCACCAGCGCCTTCAACTTCGATCTCAGCAATACGACATGGCCTGCGCTGCCTGACACCAGCAACTACGTCGCGCAGGCCAACCTGCAATGCACCACGCTGCCTAACTCCAGCGTGCCTGCCGTCCAATCGGTACCCGTACAAAGCACCGGCACACGCCCGGCACGTGCGTTGCCCTATGTGCTGCAAGCCGATGGTCGCATCGACGTTGCCAACGGCCGCTTCTGGATCGACTTCACCAATGCCGGCAGCGCCGGCGCGGTGTTTCAGGTCTATGCCGGCAATCGCAGCGATGGCCCGTGGACTTACACCGTCGAGGCCGGCAAAAAGCTTAGCGATTACTGGAGCGCCGTGCGCTACAGCGCCGGCGTCTACGACCTCAGCGTGCGCGGTCCGAACGGATACCGCCGGGATTTTCACGGCCTGGTAAAAACCAGCTACCCGCTTGAAGTACAGCTGCGGCCAACGACCAACGGCACCGGCGTCACGCTCAGCTTCAGCAATCGCGGCAGCAAGCCGATCACCGCGTCAGTAAGCAATCTCGCCTACGGCAGCAGCACGCCGGTCAGTGTCCAAGTGGCCGCCAACAGCACCACCCAACTCAACTGGAGCGACGCCAGCAACGGCGGCGGCTGGCACGACATCCAGGTGCTATGCAGCCAGGATGCCCAGTTCAAGCGCCGCTATGCCGGCCGTGTCGAAAATGGCCTGCCAGGCATCACCGATCCCGCCATGGGCCTCTAACGCAACCCGCTGAAAAAGCCTTTGGCCCCTCCCCCTGCAAGCAGGGGGAGGTTGGGAGGGGGTGCTCTCACTCTCGCACCGCTGTTCATAGCTGCAAGGACTGCACCTTTCATGAACACGTCGCAGGCCAATCACCGTTTAGTCATTTCCGGGCGGCAGACTTTCGCCGTGGTATTGACGAAGGAACGCATGGTGTTGGCGCAGTACGTGTATTCAGCAAAAATCGGTTTGTTTCGCATCGTGCAGCATGGCCACCGTTGGCGCAGCCTGCTTGACGCCGAAGAAATCGACCGGCACGACTCAGCCGAATCCGCCTTGCATGCGCTACGCCAACAATGGCCGCAAGCGCGATTACCCGATCGACTTCAGCTATGGCGTCATCTGCCTGCGCTCGCGCTTTCGCATTCGCGGCCGGCGGATGAGCCGGTGATTCGCTGGAAGTTGACCGGCTAGCCGCCCACCTCATCGGCGATAGCACAGGCCGATCGCCGTGGTTAAACCGCTGGTGCCGCCGAGACGGAAGTATCCGGCTGAGCCTCCGGCAAACGCTCCATCATCACCCTGGCCAACTCGCGCTCGCCCAGCAAAACCACGTCCGCGCCCTGCTCCTGCAAATGCTGCAGGCATGCCTCGGAATCAGCGCGCGCAATGATGGTCAGCTGCGGATTTTGCTTGCGCGCGGCATACACCACCACACCACTTTCATAAGCCTGCGGCAGGGTCACGAACACTGCGCGCGCCTGGCTCAGATTGGCCGATGCCAGCACCACATCCATCGCGGCATTGCCCTCGATCGTCTCGATACCTTGTTGATGCAACACCTCGACACGGTCGCCACGCTCCTCCAGCACCAGCAAGGTATCGCCACGGGCACGCAGTTGATCACCAAGCAGCTGCCCCAGCTGCCCATAGCCGGCCACCACTACATGATCGTGCAAGCGGGTAAGCGGCCACGCTGTTGCCCCATCCGATACGGGCGAGGCCTGAGGCGTCAAGGCATCGGCAGCCGCTTGCGCGCGCTCGTCGCGCGCATCCAGCCACGGTTTGGCGCGGTCGAGCAATTTGAACAGGAAAGGATTAAGCAGGATCGACATGATCGCCGCAGCCAGCAGTACGTCTTGTGCCTCTTTCGAGACCATCTGCTGGGCCACGCCAACGCCGATCAAAATGAAAGAGAACTCGCCGATCTGCGCCAGGCTGGTGGCAATCGTCAGCGCGGTGCGCAGCGGGCGCCCGGAGGCCAGCACAATACCCAGCGCCGCCAGCGATTTGCCGATCACGATGATTGCCAGGGCCGCCAACACCACCAAGGGCTCGGTCAACAGCACCTGATAATTGAACAACATGCCGATCGAGACGAAGAACAGCACCGCGAATGCATCACGCAGCGGCAGAGTCTCCTCCGCGGCATCGTGTGCCAGTTTGGATTCGCCCATCATCATGCCGGCAAAAAACGCACCCAGTTCGAACGACACCCCGAACAGCTCGGTCGCGCCGAAGGCGACACCCAGCGCAATCGCCAGCACCGCCAACCGGAACAACTCACGCGAACCGGTATGGGCCACTGTCTTCAGCACCCAGGGAATCACCCGCTTGCCGACGATCAACATCACCGCGACGAACAGCACCACCTTGCCGATGGTCAGGCTTACCGTCTTGAACACCTCGCCAAACGACAAGGTACTGCCTTCGCCGCCCATCATGGAGGCGCCGATGGCCGGCAGCAGCACCAGCGCCAGCACCATCGCCAGATCCTCGACAATCAGCCAGCCGATGGCGATACGGCCACGCTCACTTTCCATCAGGCGTTGCTCTTCCATCGCGCGCAGCAACACCACCGTACTTGCCACCGACAGGGCCAACCCGAACACAAAGCTTTGCGCCAGCGGCCAGCCGATGGCCCAGCCGAGCAGCATGCCGAGGACCGTGGCCACGGCCATCTGCACCAGAGCGCCGGGGATCGCGATGCTTTTGACCGACAGCAGATCTTTCAACGAAAAGTGCAGGCCGACGCCAAACATCAGCAGCACCACGCCCAGCTCGGCCAGCTGGTGCGCCAAAGGGCCATCGGCCACAAAGCCGGGCGTGAACGGCCCCGCCACCACACCGGCGAGCAGATAACCGGCCAATATCGGCAGTTTCAACCGATGCGCGATGGCGGCGAAGAAAAACGCCAAGACGATGCCGCCAACGACAGTCATGATGAGCGGGGCGTCATGCATAGCGATAGTCCTGTCGAGTCAAAGTGGATCGATGCGGCGACAGCGCCGCTTTCAAGCTGAGCGCAGCGCCATCATTCAACGATAACCGCACCCATGTAAAACCTTTATAAGCCGCGCGACCTCGAAGGGCGCCGCGTGGGTCATGCCACCGTTGAACCGGTGCGCTGAAGGGTTGACTGTTTTCATCGTAAATCGCTGGGAGGAATTTCCAGCATCGTGCGGTCCCGGTTGATGGCCACGATCTCCGGGCGGTCCGCCGCATAAACGATTGCTACCGGTTTTCCTTCCACGAAATTGCCCAACAGGCTGGTCTCGATAAACGTCGATACCGTCGCCTCGCGCCGGGTGCCGGATGCATCGACATAGGCGAGCAGCAGGTTCGTGGCCGCCACCTGGTTATTTCCGTAGCTGCCGGCCTTGGTCAACCGCTGCGCCTGCCTGGACATGCGTACCACGGTGGCTTCGCCCGGGGTGATGTTTTTGCCCAGCGACTTCCAGATGTTCTCGTCTGTCTTATAGACCGCTACGCTGGCCTTGGCCGAGGAGACGGCAAAGAACCCGAACACGGCGAACAGCAAGCTGAGCCCGAGGCATATCACCATCAGCATGATGTCCCACCAAGCCATCGCATCCGTCCTTTTCAACGTTCATCCGGGGGTCTTCATCCGGGGGCTCGCAGGCTGATTGAAGCCAGGCGGCGGCGATCAAGCCCTGTCATTCATCGAAGCCTACCCGTCTGGAGGCTAAGGAGATACGCGGTGGGACGCAAGCCAAAACTTGGGCTTGGCGGTTACCTCACTCAGACCGTTGCGGCATGGCTCAAGCGGACGCCGCGAGCATCAGGCTGCCGATAAAAATGCAGCTACGTCACCCCGGTGCGGGCGGCATGGCCTGGCGGTGATCAACCTTCTGCGTTGATCACGGCGAGAAAATCCTGCCCGTAGCGCTTGAGCTTGGCCTCGCCGACGCCACTGATCGAGCCCATTTCTGCTTCGTTCGCCGGCAGCGCACGCAGCATCGCCAGCAAGGTGGCGTCATGGAAGATCACATACGCGGGTACGCCGTGTTGCTTGGCCAGCTGCGAGCGCAACGCACGCAGGGCATCCCACATCGATTGCTCGTAGGCCTCGATACCGAGGCTGCCGCCGGTGACCAGCTGGCTATCGCGGCGCCGCTTCGAGCTACGCCCTGGTCGCGCGTCTTCACGCAGATGCACCGACTGCCCACCGGTGAGCACCTCGCGGCTGGCGCGGGTCAAACGCAGGGTGCCGAAACCCTCGGCATCGGCCTCCAGCAAACCCACCGCAAGCAACTGGCGAAATACCGAACGCCATTGCTTCTCGTCCATGTCGGCGCCGATACCAAACGTGGTCAGGCGATCGTGGCCGAGCTGGGTCATGCGTTCGCTTTCGACGCCACGCAGAATGTCGATGACATGGCCGGAGCCAAAACGCTGGTTGCTGCGATACACCGCCGAAAGCGCTTTCTGCGCCGGCACGGTGGCGTTCCAGGTCTTCGGTGGTTCCAGACAGTTGTCGCAATGGCCGCAAGGGCCATGGTAGTTCTCGCCGAATGCGGTCAGCAGCAGTTCGCGACGGCAGCGGGTCGCCTCGGCGTAAGCCAGCAACGACTCCAGCTTTTGCCGCTCGACCCGTTTGCGCTCATCGGCAGACTCCGACTGCGCAATCATCTGGCTCATCGTCACCACGTCGGACAAGCCGTAAATCATCCAGGCTTCGGCAGGCAGGCCGTCGCGGCCAGCGCGGCCGGTCTCCTGGTAATAGCCTTCCATGCTGCGCGGCAAATCCAGGTGCGCCACAAAGCGCACATCCGGTTTGTCGATGCCCATGCCGAATGCCACCGTGGCGACCATCACCACGCCGTCTTCGCGCAGAAAACGCTGCTGATTGGCCGCACGCGTCGCCGCATCGAGGCCTGCGTGATACGGCAACGCGGCGATGCCCGATTCGATCAATGCCGCCGCGGTTTCATCCACCTTGCGGCGACTGAGGCAATACACAATGCCTGCATCGCCGCGATGGTTGTCGAGAAACGCCATCAACTGACGGCGCGCGTTTTCGCGCAAACCCACGCGGTAACGGATATTGGGCCGGTCGAAACTGGAAACGAATTGCCGGGCCTCCTGCAAGGCCAGCCGCTCGACGATTTCTTCACGAGTGCGCGGATCGGCCGTGGCGGTCAGGGCAACGCGCGGCACCACGGGAAAGCGCTGATGCAGTATCGCCAGCTCGCGATATTCCGGGCGGAAATCATGCCCCCATTGCGATACGCAATGCGCCTCGTCGATGGCGAACAGGGCGACTTCGGTGCGCTCCAGCAAGCCCAGGAAACGCTGCGTCAGCAATCGCTCCGGCGCCACGTAAAGCAGATTCAACTCGCCTGCGAGCAAGCGCTGTTCGACATCGCGCTGTTCGTCCAGGCCCAGGCTCGAATTGAGATAGGCCGCGGCCACGCCCGCCTCGCGCAGCGCATCGACCTGATCCTGCATTAAGGCAATCAAGGGCGACACCACGATGCCGGTGCCTTGCCGCAGCAAGGCAGGTATCTGGTAGCAAAGCGATTTGCCGCCACCGGTGGGCATCAGCACGAGGGCATCGCCGCCTTCGGCCACTTGCTCGACGATAGCCTGCTGCTGTCCGCGAAACGCGGAGTAGCCAAAGACGGTCTGCAGTATCTGAAGCGCGGGGGACATCCGTCGAATAGTATCAGAGAGCCCCGGCGGCTTCCTGGTCAACGTTGGCCGCAACCCCTCGAGGCCGCACCAGTCAACGACGTTCAGAGGGTTCCTAGCTCGATGCAGAGACCTCGGCGAAGCCTCCAACAGCGGCCAGGCGATAGCCAAAGTTCCGATTGACAAGGCTTATTGAAAGCGACCAACGTATGCCCGCGGCGTTTCCTGAAGGGGGCTTCGATACGCAGCAGCACTGGCCTAGCAAGAGCACCGCAGCTGTTTGAACATCAAGCGTTCGGGATGGCGCCCATGCCGGGACATCGGGGATGGCTGCGACCGACATTCCCTTCGATAGCTTCAAAGGGGCAACGCCATGCAACAGACTGACGACATCGTTTCGGACTGGCTGGGCGGCCCGGACAGCATCGACGGCATGAAGAATTGCGCGTTTTTCGTTGACGGTTTGCGCGCCGTTTCCTGCACCGCCTTATAGAAATCAGCCCATGACACGTCGACTCATCCGCAAGCATCTAGGTGTCTTCATGCTCGCCTGCATGATTTGCGTCAGCGCCCAAGCTGGACCGGACAGCTCTGTTGCCGATGCGCCATCCACGGCGCAGCCCACATCCATGCCAGCCTCCGGGCATCAGGCGCCGCTTAGCGTGAAGCAAATGCGCGACGACCTCGCCTTTCTGCGCGCCAAAATACTCTCCCAGCATTCCAATCCGTATCTGTACACCAACGCCAAGACCTTCGACCAGCTTTACCGCGAACTGGATCGCGGCCTCGATCGCCCGCTGGATCGACTGGAGTTTTATCGGCGCGCGGCACGCCTGGCCGCCTCGCTAAAAGACGGCCATACGCTGGTCGACCTGCAAATCGATGACTTTGAGGCCTTCGCCAAAATTCACGGCGTGTTTCCGCTGCAGGTGTCGTTCATCGGCGGAAAGCTTTATGTCAGCGCCCATCAAAGCGCTGAGGCAAAGCTCAAGCCAGGCACCGAGATCACCGCCATCAATGGCAAGAGCACAGCCGCCATCGTCGAGGACTGCCAGGCGCTGATCAATGATGTGCATCCCATCTACGATGTCTACGCCCGGCTGTTTCGCGAGTTGTACTGGCTTAGCTACGGCGCATCCCCAGGCTTCGCCATCGCCTACCGCAACAAGGATGGCAGCAGCGGCACTACCACCGTGCCAGCACACCTGTTTCCGCCGGGTGCGTTCCATAGTTACGAACCGGAAGGTCTAGCTTATAAATTCGAGATACTCCCATCGAGCCAGGTCGGGCTGCTGACGATTAACAGCTTCTCTCCCTCCGATCAGTTCGATGCGTTCATCGACGCATCGTTCGCCACCCTGCAACGCGGCAAAACCGACGCGTTAATCATCGATATTCGCAAGAATGGCGGCGGCTCCGGCAGGCTGGCCCAGCAAGTCGTCAGCTATCTCACCGAGCAGCCTTACCAGCTGATTGGCGCCTTCTACGTCAAAGTCACCGACGACTTGAAAACGCTTTACCGGCAGGCCACCACCCACACCGATGAAGATACCCGCCAGATCGTCATGAGCCATCCGTCCGGCGAACTCGTCGATGGCTTGAAGGACTCCGGCCCGGTGGTGATCACCCCGGTGCATCGCGAGCATGTCTTTCACGGCAAGCTTTATTTGCTTACCGCCAACAATACGTTTTCCGCCGCGGCGATGTTTGCGGCCTACATCAAGTGCAATCAGCTCGGCACCGTCGTCGGCGAAGCGCCAGGACAAGCGACCAACTTCGTCGCCGATGCGGTTCCCTTCACCATGCCCAACTCCAAACTGAGCTTTGAAGTTTCGTTCTCGGAAATCCACATGCCGTGCGAGCAAAGCTACTACCAAGGCATTCGTCCGGATTACCCGGTGACGCCATCGCCTGATCAACTGGCCGCTGGCAAAGACGCCGCCCTCGACTACACCTTGAAACTCATCGAGCAATGGCGGCACTCAAACACTGCGCGGTAAACGAATGAGACCGTCTACTGCATGGCATTCGCGCGGCAGGTCATCGCGAAGTGCGCCGAGCAGGCAGCACAACGGATAAGCCCGTCCAGCAAGAGCTGCAGCGAAACAGTTTCAGCTCAAACAAAGCCTGGAGCCAAGCTCAAGACATCATGCGAAAGCGATAAAGCGGCCAGCCGCCCTTGCCAACCATGCGCCAGGCTCAGAATCTTGCGCCTTGAGGCCCTGCCGGTTGTCACGCTTTTGTCTTGCACAGTGCTTAGCTTGCGAGAGGCTGACCATGTGAAGGAATGCCCATGCAGACTGAAGCCGCCGTCGCAGCCGCCAGCCCATCAAGCCAGGGCTCCGGCAAGACATTCGCCATCGTCTTTGGCTTGATCCTGCTGATCGGCGGCGGCTATGCCGGGCTTCATCTGATCGACGACCTGTCGATTGTCCGCTCCCATTCCACTGCGCCCTTTATCTTGCTGGGCGTGGCCTTGTTGATCGCGCTGGGGTTCGAGTTCGTCAACGGTTTTCACGACACCGCCAATGCCGTGGCCACGGTGATTTATACCCACTCGATGCCCGCCAACCTGGCGGTGATCTGGTCAGGCATCTTCAATTTTCTCGGCGTGCTGGCCTCGTCCGGCGCGGTGGCCTTTACCGTGGTCTCGTTGCTGCCGGTCGAACTGATACTGCAAGTCGGTAGCAATGCCGGTTTCGCCATGGTCTTCGCGCTGTTGATCGCGGCGATTCTGTGGAACCTCGGCACCTGGTATTTCGGCCTACCGAATTCGTCGTCGCATACCTTGATCGGCTCGATCATCGGCGTAGGCCTGGCCAATCAGCTGACCTCGGTAAAAACCGGCACCAGCGGTGTTGACTGGAGCGCGGCAGCCGGCGTGTTCAAGGGCCTGGTGTTCTCGCCGATCGCCGGCTTTATTCTGGCCAGCCTGCTGATGCTGTTGCTCAAGGCGCTGGTGAAGATTCCCGCGCTGTACCGCGCACCGGAAGGCAACAAGCCGCCGCCGTGGCCGATCCGCGCGCTGCTGGTGCTGACCTGCACCGGCGTGAGCTTTAGCCATGGCTCCAATGACGGCCAGAAAGGCATGGGCCTGATCATGCTGATCCTGATCGGCACCGTGCCCACCGCTTATGCATTGAACGGCGCGGTGACCGGTGGCGAGGTGAAAACCTTTCACGAGATTTCGGTCGAAGCAAGCCACGTACTGAGCGGCCTGGATCAGGCGCAAATCATCAGCGGCGACCCGCGCGCCCTGGTCACCAGCGCGGTGCAACAACGCAGCCTGCTACCGAGCACGGTACCGGCGCTATCCAGCCTGATCGCCGAGATCGACCAAAAGGTCGGCAATCGCCCTTCGTTACGCTCCGTGCCACCGGAACAAATGGGCAACGTGCGCAACGACATTTACCTGGCCAATGCGGCGATCCCGCTGGTGCTGGCACAACCGGGCCTCAACAGTGAGCAGACTAAAACGCTCACCACCTGGCGCGGCATGGGCACCCAGGCGATCCAGTTCATTCCGCCATGGGTGAAGGTGGCCGTGGCCCTGGCGCTGGGCCTTGGCACCATGGTCGGCTGGAAACGCATCGTGGTAACCGTCGGCGAAAAAATCGGCAAGGAGCACCTGACCTACGCCCAGGGCGCCTCGGCAGAACTGGTGGCGATGACCCTGATCCAGGCCGCCGACATGTACCACCTGCCGGTGAGCACCACCCACGTGCTGACCTCGGGCGTGGCCGGCACCATGGCGGCAAACGGCAGCGGCCTGCAATGGAGCACCGTACGCAACCTGCTGATGGCCTGGGTGCTGACGCTGCCCGCATCGATCCTGCTGGCGGGCGGCCTGTTCATCGTCCTGCGGCATTTGTTCTGATCGATGGCGCCCGCGCGGCGCCACGCATGTGATGCCCGGCTTGCGCAGGCCCGGGCGATGCATGACGCATGCAGGATTGTTGCCCCGGCACGGGCCGTATAAAGTCGCGGCGAACCGCGATGGCCTGAGCGCTTCGGGCGGATGACTGCCACGTCGAAGCCCCCCAGGCACCGCCACTACGGATAGCGCATACATGTTGATCCACGGTAAGTGCCACTGCGGAAACATCTCCTTCTCGCTTACGTGGGAGCCCGACCCCATCCAGATTCCGGCCCGCGCATGCAGTTGCTCCTTCTGCGTCAAGCACGGCGGTATATGGACGTCCCATCCTGATGGCAGCTTAAAGATCCGGGTCGAGGATCCGGCATTGCTCTCCAGATACACCTTCGGCACCAAGACCGCCGAATTCCTCATCTGCACACGCTGCGGCGTCGTGCCGGTGGTGACCAGCCGGATCGACGGCCATCTTTACGCGGTAGCCAGCGTGCATGCGCTGGAGGGTATCGATCCGTCGCAACTTCAACACGGCTCGGTCGACTTCGACGGCGAACAAGAAGATACACGGCTCGCCCGCCGCCAGCGCGGCTGGATCGCCAAGGTGGAATACACCGAAGGGCGGACTTGATCCCTCTGCCGATCCATCTGGCGAGCCGCTGATTCAGAGAACAGACACCGCGCTACCGCAGGAGCAAACATCCATGGATATTCGCGTCGACGATTTGCGCCATCCGCAGGTCATCCAGTTACTGCAAGAGCACTTGCAGAGCATGGCGCAGCACTCACCGCCTGAAAGTATTCACGCCCTCGATCTCGACGCGCTGCGCAAGCCGGACATCACTTTCTGGAGCGCATGGCAGCAGCAC
>NZ_JAPDPE010000030.1 GCF_026283955.1 Dyella silvatica
GCATTGAGCGACTTGCAACAATTCGCCGACCCGCATCGACTGGCTGCGCGATCAGGCATCTCATCGGCACTGTGGAGTCTGTTTGGTCAGGTATGGCCTTCCGGCCGCGTACTGGCCGAAGCCATGAGCGTGTACAAGATCGAGGGCAAGCGTATTCTCGAATTGGGCTGCGGATTAGGCCTGTCCAGCCTGGTATTGCAACGGCGACTCGCCAACGTAACCGCCACCGATCATCATCCGTTGGCCGAATTATTTTTACGCCGCAACGCCGTGCAAAATGCCCTGCCCCATATTGCCTATCGCGATCTACGCTGGGAAATACCCGACACCGAGCTCGGGCTGTTCGACCTCATCATCGGCAGCGACGTGCTGTACGAAAGTGGACACGCCGACACACTGGCCCAGCTGATGCTGCGGCATGCCAAGCCCGATACCGAAATACTCATCACCGATCCGGGGCGTGGCAACAGCGCCGCCTTTACCCGTGCCCTGGCCGGCCAGGGCTACGGCGTTATCGAAATGCGCAGCCGCTTCAACGAAAAGGATATCGAGCCGTTCCGCGGCCGCTTGCTGAGCTACCGGCGCGACACGGTGATGGTCTGAAAACCGGCTCACAGCAAGCCGGCATCTCGACCCGCGCCGTCGCGCTTATCCCTCGGCGACGGCCATGCGGTGTTTATGTCGAAGCGTAGTCTGG
Source organism: Dyella silvatica (assembly GCF_026283955.1). Taxonomy (GTDB): domain Bacteria; phylum Pseudomonadota; class Gammaproteobacteria; order Xanthomonadales; family Rhodanobacteraceae; genus Dyella_C; species Dyella_C silvatica. The sequence continues at coordinate 698 of NZ_JAPDPE010000030.1, forward strand.
GCCAGCGTAAATGCCACCACGGCGCAGACCGCAATGCCCGCCACCATGGGCCGCGCGGTGCCGTCGATAAAGCGGCCGATCACCGCGATCACAAAAGCACCGGTAATGAATTGCATCGTGCCCAACAAGGCCGACGCGGTACCGGCGATCTTGCCGTGCTCTTCCATCGCCAGCACCGCCGAACTCGGGATGACCAGGCCGAGAAAGCCATAGCCGACAAACAACAGGGTCATCAACACGTCGAGACGATCGACCCCGGCCACGCTCAACAGCAATAGCAGCAACATGGTCGCGGCATATCCCGTCACCGCCGTTTTCACCACCCGCGCCAGGCCATAGCGCGCACCCAGGCGGCCGGTAAGCTGGGCCGCGCCAATAAACGCCACCGCGTTGACCGAGAACGCAAAGCTGTAGTGCGTGGGGGTTAAGCCGTAGTGGTCGATCAGCACAAACGACGAGTTCGCCAAGTAGGTAAAGAAGCTGGCGACACCAAACGAACAGATAAAGATCAGGCCGAGAAAGTGACGATCCCTTAGCAAGGTGCCGTAGGCCGCCAGTGCCGTGCGCAGATTGCTATTCACCCGCTGCTCGCGTGGACGCGTCTCTTTAAGCATGGTTCCGGCCAGGATCAGGCCGAACACCGCCGCGCCCATCACGGTCCAGAAAATGCCGCGCCAGCTGGCCAGCCGAATCACCAGACTGCCGGTCAACGGCGCCAGAATCGGTGACACGCTGAACACCAGCATCAGCAATGACATCAAACGAGCCGCATCGTGGCCGGTATGCATATCGCGCACGATGGCGCGTGGAATCACCATGCAGGCGCAAGCCCCCAGGCCCTGGATGAAACGGAGCACGATCAAGGTCTGAATATCCGGCGCCAGCGCACAGCCGATGCTCGCCAGCGCGAACAAGCTCAGGCCAAAGTAAATCGGCGGCTTGCGCCCCACCATGTCCGATACCGGGCCATAAATAAGCTGGCCGATACCCAACGAAATAAAGAACGCCATCAAGCTCAGCTGCACCATGCTTACATTGGTGCCCAGGCTTTGCTGGATGGTAGGCAGCGCAGGCAAATACATATCGATCGCAAACGGACCGATGGCCGACAGCAGGCCGAGAATGAGTGCCGCCCCTAGAAACCGGGATGTCATGAAGTGATTCCTTGATCGATAAAGCCGGGCCGGAACGATGCCTCCACGGCTAAGCCGGAAGGCCATCAAACGCAGCATGCGATGGACCCGGCGAGACGCGAATTATTAAACTAATCAGTGCTAAAACTCAAGCATGACCTGTGGCCTAGCCGTCAGCAGGTGCCATTCTGATTTGTAACCTCTTGGCATAAATGACGTTATTGTCGCGACCAGCCATACCCGGCATCGGTAAACGGCGCAGATCAGGCATCGAACTGACTGCTTGCGGCGACCAGCACAGCCCATAGCGCGTAGGGGTAGCTGCCGACCATCGAGACATGGCGGCCCTTTCCCACTGGCAAGCCGCGATGGCGAATCCGGCAACGGGACAGCATCGCGACTCTCGGCAAGCGTTGGCCAGTATCCGCTGATGACTCACGACCAAAGTCATCTATTGTCATCAATTATTCCGTAACATAGGGATCAATAAGTAACTATAGAGACAAAGCATGAGCGAGGAGTTCTATACCGTCGCACAGGCGGCGGACCGCCTGAAACTGCACGTGAAAACGATACTGCGGCATATTCGAGATGGCCGCCTGCCCGCAACCCGGATCGGCAAATCGTATCGACTGCTGCGCCAGGATATTGTGGCGTTTGCCGGCGGTGAACGCGCCGTCGACGGCGAACCGCAGCCGATCCATGTCACCAGCATCGTCGAGATATCGGCGCTGTCCGATAAACAAGCCGATCGCCTGGCCACGATGTTGCACGCCTCGCTGATGGGTCGAAGCAACCGCTTCGAGCGTATTCAATGCCATACCGCCTACGATCCATCGCAGGCGCTACTAAAAATCGTGCTGATCGCTACCCCGGCGGATATGGCCGCCTTGCTGACGTCGATACAGACCATGGCGGATGCGCTCGGATGACGGCTTACTTCAAATCCGCCACAGCCGCACGCGATGTGCACGAGCGCTATCGTGCGCTGCTGTCGCGCTGGCCGGTCGCCAACACCCAGCTCAGGGTGACCACGCGCGTGGGCGATACCTTTGTTGTTGCCAGCGGAGATCCCGCTGCGCCGCCACTGGCTCTGCTGCATGGCTCATTGTCGAACGCGGCCGCGTGGATGTTCGATGCGGCGGTCTGGTCGAAGCATTTTCGTGTCTATGCGATCGACATGATCGGCGAGGCCGGCCTGAGTGCGCCGGTTCGGCCGGCGTTAAACAGCGATACCTATGCGGCATGGATCAGCGATGTACTGGACCATCTAGGCGTGGTCCAGGCCGCCTTTGTCGGCGCATCGCTGGGTGGCTGGCTGGCGCTGGATTTCGCCTCACGCCATCCTGCTCGCGTCACCCAACTGGCGTTGCTGTATCCCTCCGGCATCGGGCGACAGCGCGCGTTCTGGTGGAAAGCAGCCCCCTTGCTCCTGCTGGGCGAATGGGGGCGGCAACGGGTCAGGCAAAGGGTGCTGGGATCGATGCCCAAGATATTGTCCGGCGATGCACGCTCATTGCTGGATTTACTGGACAGCATCAGCCGTCGCTTTAAACCGCGGCGCGAGTCGATACCCGTACTGAGCGACACCGCACTGCGTCGTTTAACCATGCCGGTGCTGGTTATCGTCGGCGGCAAGGACGCGCTTCTCGATACCGAGGAGACCCAGCGCCGCGTCATCGCCAACCTACCGCATGCTGTCGTCCGGCTGCTTCCGCAGGCGCCGCATTATGTGCAAGGACAGACCGAACCGGTGCTGAGATTCTTGCTTGCATCGAGCGGTGTATCGAATGACTGATGCAACATTGCACCTCATCGGCGAGCTACCTGTCCTGCTTTGCGCGCAAGCCGGCGAGCTGATCGCGAACGAACGCGATATCGACAACCTGATTGGCGCCACATGGGGTTTGCCCGTGGCGATGGTAGTCATTCCGGTCGCGCGAATCGCCCCGGCCTTCTTTCGCCTGCAAACGGGGTTGGCCGGCGTGCTGGTGCAGAAGTTCACCAACTACCGATTGCGCGTCGCCATTGTCGGCAACATGGCCAGCCAGATCGAGAAAAGTGCCGCCGTGCGAGATTTCATTGCGGAGTCGAATCGGGGCCAGATGATTTGGTTTTTGCCCGATGAAGAGGCACTGCGCACTAGGCTTGCCATCGATCATGCGCACACAGCGCATCAGCAAACGTCGTAGGCCATGCGCGCCGCATCATCATTCCAGCGAACCGTGTCAATAAACTCGCTTCCATAAACATACGTACCGAGTTCTTAGCTCTTTGTTCCGGCAACGAGGTCGTGATTAAACTATGCCAAACAACGTCTGGGGAAAGATGTGACATCCACCATTTCGCAACCCGTTGTGGCCAAGCTCACACGCGCCGCTATCTTTCTTGTGCTGACACTGAAACCCGAGCCCGAGCATCGCGAAGCCGTTCGCGCGCTTTGCGGCGACCTGGCTGGGCTGTTGCGCGCCGTGGGCTTTCGAGATGCCGAAGGGCAGCTCTCGTGTGTGATGGGTTTTGGCTCCGATAGCTGGGACCGATGCTTCGGGCCAGCAAGGCCCAGGGATTTGCATCCGTTCCGCGAAATCCGCGGGCAACACCATGCCGTATCCACCCCCGGAGACATCCTCTTCCACGTGCGCGCCACGCGCATGGATCTATGCTTCGAATTCGTAACCCAGATCATGTCCCGGCTCGGTGAGGCCGTCGCCACCGCCGACGAGGTGCATGGCTTTGGCTACTTCGATAACCGCGACCTGCTCGGCTTTGTCGATGGCACCGAGAATCCGGTAGACCAGGCGGCGATAGATGCCGCGATCATCGGTGACGAAGACCCGGCCTTCGCCGGTGGAAGCTACGTGATCGTGCAAAAGTATCTGCATGACCTGCAAAGCTGGAACGCGCTGCCGGTGGAGCAACAAGAGAAGATCGTCGGCAGGACCAAGCTTGCCGACATCGAGCTGGACGACACCATAAAGCCGAGCTATGCGCACAACGCCTTGACGAGCATCGTCGAAAACGGCGAGTCACTGGAAATCGTGCGTGACAACATGCCTTTCGGCGACAGCGGCAAAGGCGAATTCGGGACTTATTTCATCGGCTATGCGCGCTCCCCGCAACGCATCGAACAGATGCTGGTCAATATGTTCGTCGGCCGGCCGCCGGGCAACTACGACCGCTTGCTCGACCACAGTAAAGCCGTTACCGGCAGCTTGTTTTTCGTGCCCTCCATGACGTTTTTGCAACATATCGCCGACTGACGATCGTGGCCAAGGCACTAAGCAGGGCGATTGCGCCGCCCCTGGTGATCAGCTGCGGCCACCCTCGTTTTAGCCATGACGAACCATACCGGGAGCTGCAAACGTGCTTAGTACGATTCCCCTGTTCTTTAGCTTGCTTGCCGCCCCAGTCAGTAGTGCAGCCACGACATGCCCATCGGATACCTCGCTGGATTCGATCCTGGACCTGGGCAGCGTCTACCTCGGTGAATTGCACGGCACCGTGCAGTCGCCGGCACTGATTCGCTGCCTGGTCAAAAGAGCCACACAGCGATATAGCAGTCCATTTACGGTATCGCTTGAACTCCCGGATTCATCAAGAAATGGCCAGGCGACATTTTGGACCGGGACGGATGGACGGTCGTCCGAATCCATGTGGCGTCTGGTCCAATTCCTTTTGCCCTTGGAGGCGGAGGGGAAAATCCACCTTCATTTCCAGTATGGCTCAGCACCGAGTGTCGCCGATTTCGAGCAACATACGGGCGAGGCGCTCCGCGATATAGCCTCTCATGAGAGGTTGATCGCGTATGGAGGAAATTTTCATGCCATGCGCGATGCGCCCCAGGGTCTGCCGCAAAAAATGGTGCCTGCCGGGACCTTTGCCGGCCCGGCCATCAAGCATGTATTGATCGGCTCCATTGCAGGCGGCAGTGCCTGGGTATGCACTTCAGAACGTAGCTGTGGACCGTCGGATGCCCCAGCATCGAAAAACCCCGACGCCAAAGCATGGACCCTCAAGGACGGAAACAGCTTTGGCTACGATCGCGTCTACTTCGTCGATCAATACAACTATTCACCGCCGCACCTGGCAGCCGCCGCGGCGACCAAGAGCGACATCGACAGCAAGCAATAGCCATAGCTCGAACGCCATGCTAAGGGCCGATCTCCAGCGCTTGTTCTTGCTCTATCAAGGCGAGCGATTCATGCGCTGCCACGCCCGCCTTAGCCCTCGCTCATGCCGAGGACATCGCGAATCACTTCATCGATAGCGGTGGCCTTCACGGCTAGCGCCTGTTGCGTAGCACGTGAGTCCAGAACGCAGGGGAGATCATAGAGATAGGCCATCTCGGTGACCTCGCGGGTAATCGGATCGCCGGCAGTGAGAGCCTGCCATTGGTCGGTCGACAACCGCGTCAGTATCGGCCGCGGCGCGGCGGCGATGTCGGCGATGCGGATAGACAAGGCACGAACGGAGAGGTCGTTGGAGGGAGCGTGCCAGGCGCGCCCCCACGCCCCGTCAAAGCGCGAAGCAGCCATCAAGGTCCGTGCGACATCGAGGGTGTAGGTCCAACTGTGCAACGCGTCGAGGTCGCCCTGAAAGTGAGTGGCTTGACCGCTGATAACGCCAGGCAGCGTCATTAACGTATAAAGCGATAGCGCGTCGCGGCCCAGATAATCGCTTGCGCGCACTTCAGTCACCCGGGCACGGCTGGCCAGCGCTTCCTCCCACATCGTTGCGCGTACGCGGCCTTTAACGGTCTGTGGCGCCATCGGCAAGGACTCAGTCATGGGCCCGGCCACCTGGCCATAGCCATAAGCATTGCTCAGCGTCACCAGATCGGCACCGGAGACTTCCGCGGCGCGAAGCACCGCCGCCGCTAGCGGCGGAAACTCCTGCGGCCATCGGTCGTAGCGTGGCATCGCGCAGTTGAAGATCGTCGACACACCCTCGGCGAGCCGGGTCAGTGCGGCGACATCGGTGACATCCAGTGCCACATGACGGATGCCCGCAGGCATCGCGCGGGGGCTACGCGAGACGATGGTCACTTCATCGCCTTCCGCGGCAAGACCCTGGGCGGTCAGCATGCCGGTCGGGCCGGCACCGATAATGAGTTTCTTGGCTTGTGACATGAAGGGTAGCTCGTGGTTGAAAAGTAAGCGGCTTTGTACCGTCAACCCTGGTTATCGTCGCGCACATTCGGCGCTGGCAAACAACACATTCCACTTTGCGCTCCAGGCCTGGCTGACATAAGCCAGGCCATCACGATAAAGTGCCGCCTATGCTCACCACGCCCGATCTCTGGCCGCCTGCCGGTATTCAGGTTGTCCGCCGCGCCAACCCGGCTGGACGCGTCGATCTTCCGGAGATCGCAGAACACCGCGTAAGTCTGCATCTCAGCAAACGCACCTTGACGACCTGCTGGGAGTCTGGCCTGAGCTTCATGCGCTTGCGTGGGCACATCGATCTCACTCCGGCGCACAGTATCGGTGGCTTCGATGCGGATGAACGCAGCGATTCGCTCGAAGTACGTATGCCGAGTGGTTTTCTCCAGCGCGTGGCGGACGAAATGCACGTATGCGGTGCACGTATCGCGGTGGCGACCCGCCATTTGCTTGTGGAAGCAAGCCTTACCCATCTCGTGCTGGCCATCGATGCCGAGCATGGCGCGGGTTCACCCGGTGGTCGCCTGTACATGGACAGTCTCGGCGTGGCGCTTGCCGTGCAGTTGCTGGCCCGGCATGCCGGGCCGCTGGAGCCGTCGCGCGAGGGCCTTTCCTCGTTGCAGATTCAACGTGTGGTCGACTTTATCGAGGCCAAACTGGATACGCCTCTTTCGCTCAGTCAACTGGCCGCCGTGGCAGGTGTCAGTCGCTCCTACCTGCAGCGTGAGTTCAAGTCGAAAAAAGGCACGTCGATACATCAGTATGTGGTCAGTCGCCGGGTGGAGAAGGCGCGCGTCCTGCTGCTGAATCGATCGTTGCCGGCCAGCGAGGTCGCGCTGGCTGCGGGCTTCTCTCACCAGAGTCATATGGCACGGTGGATGCGGCGCCTGCTCGGCGTGACCCCAGGCAAGATTTGAATCGCGCCATGATGCTTGTGCTATCTCAATGCCGTTGGGTCATCCCACGGCAAAACGGGCTCGGCAAGTTATCGCGACCGGGCCCACAGTAACGAAAACATGCCCCGGCTACGCCGCCTCGACGGACTTGAGCAGGCCGGGGCGACATGACACGATTCTGCCAATGACCAGCAGACCCGCTGCAGCTCAATATCTACGCGACCTCGCCAGGTTGCGCCGCGTTCGCGACCGAATCGACCGGGAATACGCACAGCCGCTGGACGTCGAGGCCTTGGCCAGCGGCGTGCATATGTCGGCCGGGCACCTCAGCCGGCAGTTCCGGCTTGCCTACGGTGAGTCGCCCTACTCCTATCTGATGACGCGGCGCATCGAGCGCGCGATGGCCTTGTTGCGCCGTGGCGATATCAGCGTTACCGAGGTTTGTTTCGAGGTCGGCTGCGCATCGCTAGGTACTTTCAGTACGCGGTTTACCGAGTTGGTCGGCATGTCGCCCGGCACCTATCGGCGCCAGCAGGCGCATGCGACGGTAGGCATTCCGTCGTGCGTGGCCAAACAAGTGACACGACCGATCAGGAATCGAGAAGCGCCGCTTACCGAGCCAGAACTAGACTGATCGCCATGGATTTCACCACCACTGAGAGAGCCACCATGGACATCACCATTCACTCGAGCTTCCTTCCGCAGAACGACCCCGACGCCGCCCTGACCTTCTACCGCGACACGCTCGGCTTCGAGGTTCGCAATGACGTCGGCTATGGCGGCAAGCGCTGGATCACGGTCGGGCCGGCCGGCCAACCGGCCACCTCCATCGTGCTGTATCCGCCCGACGCCAGCCCTGGCGTCACCGACGATGAACGCCGCACCATCGCCGAGATGATGGCCAAGGGCACCTTCGGCATCCTCCTCCTGGCCACCAAGGATCTCGCCGGCACCTTCGAACAGCTGCAGGCCCGCGACGCCGATATCGTGCAGGAGCCGACCGACCAGCCTTACGGCGTGCGCGACTGCGCGGTGCGGGATCCCGCCGGCAATATGGTTCGTATCCAGCAGCTACGCTGAGGCATACGTCGTCGATTGAAGATTGAATGAGCAAGCACAGGGCCAGAGAATCCCATGAATCCATCGGAACGCATTGACCAGCTGATCGCAGGCATCACGGACTGGCGTGGCAAGACCCTCGCCGACGTTCGCAAAACCATCCTGGAGGCCGACAAGGACATCGTCGAAGCATGGAAGTGGATGGGAAGCCCGGTGTGGTTTTGCCATGGCATGATCGCGGTCGGCAACGCGCACAAGGCGAAGGTGAAACTTACCTTTTCTCACGGCGCGAAGCTGGCAGATCCTGACAAGCTCTTCAATGCGGGTCTCGACGGCGGCAGCTGGCGGGCGATCGATATTTTCGAGGGCGATAAGATCAACAAGCGCGCGCTGAAAAGCCTGGTCCGTGCGGCCATCGAGTACAACCAGACGACATTAAAAAAGAACGCGCCAGCGGGCACTCGAACGAGAGCAAGCAAGAGCAGCAAGGCATAAAACCATCGTTTGGTCTCGCCCGACTGGAAAGCGATAAGTAGTAATTCAGGCAAACAAGCAGGCAGTATCGACCCGAGACACCCCGAGTGAATCGGGTCGATTTATTGATCTGGCTCACCGTCATGCGACGTTCAAGCCAAAACATTGGAACCGCTCAAAAGAAAACGGTCGGCGCACTACCGCGTTGCGCCCACAGACGCTGAGAGAAATTGCTGCAAGAGGCGCAAGATGGCTGCAAGGCGCATCGGCAAATACCAAGTACGTAGGTGTTATTCACCGTAAGCGGTAACCCATCATCGCGGACACCTCCAGCATCACTGGGTAACGCGAAGGAGCTGCTACATTGAGTACGCGTATCGCAGTCCTCGGCGCGACCGGGGTTTATGGCCGCCACTTGCTACCCCGGCTGACCGCTGCCGGCTACCGCGTCCGCGCGCTGGTGCGAAGCCCCGCGGCTGCCGTGACAGCCGCCGCCTGCGGAGCCGAGTTGGCCACAGCCGACATATTTGACGAAGCATCGTTGCGAGCAGGGCTGGTCGGCTGCGATATCGCCATCAATCTCGCCAGCAACCTGCCCGGCCCGATCTCGAAAGGTGACTACGCCAAAAACGATCAGCTCCGCCGGGAGGGCACACCCAACTGGGTACGCGCCTGCCACGATGCCGGGGTGGCGCGCATTCTTCAGCAAAGCATTGCCATGACCCATGCCGGCGGCGGGGATGCGTGGGCCGACGAGACGACTTTTCATCCGCTGGAACAAGAAGGCATCGCGACATCCGCGATTTCCGCGGTGCGGGCGATGGAGGCGACCATCGCAGCATCAGGCCTCGACTGGCTGGTCTTGCGCGGCGGCCTTTTCTACGGCCCCGGCACCGGCTTCGATGATGACTGGTTCGCTCGCGCCCGCGCGGCGAAGCTCAGGTTGCCGGAAGAAGGCAACGACTACGTTTCGCTTGTCCACATCGCCGACATGGCCGCAGCGACCGTAGCGGCGATCGGTCGCTGGCCTTCACGTCAGGCGTTGATCGTAGCGGACAATCACCCAGCACCTTGGCGCGACATACTCAGTTACGTATGCGCCGTCGCCGGAAGCAACCCTCCAGCACCCGGCGGCCGAACGCTCATGCCATCCTTTCGAGTGACAAATCGACGAGCACGCGATTTGCTGTCGTGGGAGCCCTTGTATGTCGACTATCGAGCCGGCCTGGTGCGCTAAGCCACAACCCGGTCCACATATCCCAGCGATCAGTCTTTAGGATCTGATCGGCATATTGCTGTCGCCATCTTTTGAATAGGCTTAGGCAGAATTTACCTGACCGCGCGACATAGAAACCGCCGGCAAAGCCATCCTTTCCAAGCAACAGCAGCTAAGCCTGCGTATTGACCATGCCCGTCGTGGCCCCCGATTTAAGCATCAACTCCGCCAATGCCGCCGTGGCTTTCTGCAAGGCGCCGCTGATTGACGCTACTTGCGACTGCAGGCTCATCACGATCGATTGAGCCGAAGGATCTTTTGCAGAGGCTCGGCGAACGGCATCCGCCAACTGCTTCTGCAATTCGGCCAGCTGCTTCTTCAACCTTTCGATAGTCTTCTTCAGCTGCTCTATCCCAGGATTGGAAGCACCACCGGATGCCGCCGCGGGCTTAGGCAATGAGACATGGCTTTTGCTCTTATCGGAGGATGTCGCCGCCCCCTCCGCCGAGCGCGCCGAGGGCTGTTCTGGCGCTGCAGCTACAGCGGCACTGATGCGCCCGACAGTCGTCGAGATGTCGCCGCCGATCTTCATGCCTGACTTCCTGCGTCATAAGGGGATTCCTTAGGGCTATCGGCCGGGCGATGCATAGCTAAAGCCCGTCAGTGCCAGCTGCCGAGCACAGCCCGCCAGCATCGATCGGGCCATCACCGGCGGAAGTCTCTGTGCAGAGAGACACATATCCGTTCGTCCCTTGAAACATTAGATTGCCTGACCTGGGAATAGTCGCCTGCCCAGCCGAGGCGGCGAGCCTGATTGCCCCGATGACTGATCGCACATAATCACAGGATCTGGCCCGATGAATTTCATCAAGCAGTCGTTTTACGTAGTGGCAGCGATATGTTTCACCCTTGCCTGTGCATGCGCTCACTCGTTCGATGTCGCGGCAACACCCGCTCCGCAAGAAAAATCGCCAGGCTTCACCGCCCAGGATGCCAAGAACATCATTGCCGAGTCGCGCAAGATCGTTTCGCCCAACGGCATCGACAGCACGGTCGCGGTGCCGATCAACGGCATCAAGCAGATCCTGTCGATTCGCGGCAACGATAATCGCAACCCGATCCTGCTTTTTCTGCACGGTGGCCCGGCATCGCCGGACCTGCCCCTGGCCTACACCTTCCAGCGGCCATGGGAGGACTACTTCACCGTCGTGCAATGGGACCAGCGCGGCACCGGCAAAACCTATGCGGCGAACGATCCGGACAAGGTCGCACCGACGCTAACCATCGAGCAAATGACTGACGACGCCGAACAAGTCGTGCGCTACTTGCAGTCCACCTACCACAAGCGAAAGATTTTCCTGCTGGGTCATTCGTGGGGCACCGTGCTGGGTGTGCGCCTGGCGCAGCGCCACCCCGAATGGTTCTATGCCTATATCGGCGTGGGGCAAGTGGTCAACGTGCGACAGAACGAGGCTCTGGGTTACCAGTTCGCCATGCAGCAAGCCCGTGAGCATCAAAACACCCAGGCGCAGAAGGAACTGGCCAGCATCGCCCCTTACCCTGGCGACGGCGACATCGAACTGAAGAAAATCGGCTTGCAGCGCCAATGGCTTTCTTACTATGGCGGCCTCGCCTATGGCCGAACCAGCTACGCATTCGACAGCCACGCCGAAGAACTCTCACCGGATTACAGCGAGCAAGATCTCGATGCGATCGGCCCGGGCAGCCTGCAGACATTGAATCATCTGCTCCGCCCACTCTCCGCGCTGGACCTGAGCAGCATCCATCGTTTCGAATGCCCGATCTTCTTGTTTCTCGGCCGCCACGACTACGCGGTATCACACGAGCTCGCCGCGCAGTGGTTCACCACCCTGCAGGCACCGTCAAAGCGCCTGGTCTGGTTCGCCGATTCAGCTCATATGATCATGCAAGAACAGCCCGGCAGATTCCTGCTGCATCTGGTCAACGATGTACGACCGATCGCTGTACAAGCCAACGATGCCGCCCCCGACGACGTGGTCAGCGATCACTGACGAGCAAGCATGCTGGATAGTAAGGGCGACATCGCAGGTCGCCCTTACTGCGCTTACCAGGTGAGATCGTCCGGCACCTGAAATTGCTTGTAGTACTCGTCGTCGCTGTCGGCAACAGCGACTGAGTCGCGCGCATGATCGAGCACAATCATCGCGGCATCGCGGGCATAGATTTTTTCTGCCGCCGCACGTGGCAGCAGCTCATATCCGTCATCGTGACGAGCAATCACCAGGATGCCCTTGGCTAACTGGGCACGCAGGGTCTCGTTGACCAGCACGCTTTTGATCTTGTCTTTGTCGGTGAAGCGATAGTCGAGCTCGCCTTCGCGCTTGACCTTGTTGGTTTCGACAATCTGGCGGATCTGCGCGCGCAATTCGTTGGCGTGGGCTTGCGCAGTGCGCTCCGCCGCCAGCGCGCGATCACGCTCGGCGCGCTCGGCCTGTAACTGCTTCGCGTCGACTTGCGCGGGGTTCGCCGCTGCCGGCGCCTTGCCCTGGCGTTGCTTGGCTTGCTCGCGCACCACCTCGGCGACCTTGCCTTTCTTGACCAGGCCAGCCTTGAGCAGTTGTTCTTGCAAAGGATTACGCATACGGAACTCGACCAAAGAAGCCAGCAGGATGACAGAACATCCATTGTAACGCCGCGGGTCCGGCGACGGCGATGGCCGTGATTGACCATGGCATGGTGGTTTATCGCAACGCCTGCGGCGATAAGCGACACCGAGGCGTAAGCGCTGACTCGCCGCTTACGCGCTTTCCGCTTCTTCGCGCCCGCGCTGCCGGCGCATGGCCTCTTCGCGCGCCTCGTTGATCGCCAGCGTCACGCTCTCGAGATCGGCCGGCGTGTCGTCGTCGATAAAGAGCCCGCTCAGCGCGCTATCCGGACGCAATTCGCTCTGCTCCAGCAACGCCCACATCTCTTCCGCGTAACGCGTGTTCTGCAATTCAGGAGCAAACCGGGCGAGTGTGGCGGTGATGTTATTCACGTCACGCTGCAGCATGGCACGAGCCGCATTGTTGCCCGCCGCGTTGACCACCTGCGGAAAATCGATGATGACCGGGCCATCGGCCGCGACCAGTACGTTGTATTCGGACAAGTCACCATGCACCAGCCCGCTGCACAGCATCAGCACGATGTTGCGAATCAGGAACCGGTGATATTCACGCGCCTGCTCCGGCGATAGCTCCACATCGCCCAATCGCGGCGCCGAAAACCCTTCCGCATCGGTGATCAGCTCCATCACCAGGACACCGTTGAAATAGCCATAAGGCTGAGGCACGCGAACGCCGGCCTCTTTCAACTGATACAAGGCATCGACCTCGGCATTCTTCCAGGCGATTTCCTGCTCTTTGCGGCCGAAGCTGGTGCTTTTACCCATCGCGCGCGCCTGCCGGCTGCCGCGAACCTTGCGCCCTTCCTGGTATTGCACGCGCGCCTGAAAACTACGCTGCGCCATGTCCTTGTAGACCTTGGCACAGCGAACATCCGTGCCAGAACGCACGACATAGACCGAAGCTTCCTTGCCGCTCTTCAGCGGTCGAATCACTTCGTCGATGACGCCATCATCGATCAGGGCTTGTAAATCCTTAGGTGCTCTCATGAATTCCGGGAGTATAGGAATCAGCACGCCCGCATGTGCGGGCGTGCTGATTACGACAATAGGGTGTACGCAGGCTCGTATATTACGCCGATACTCCCACTGGCGTCTTACAGAACCGAGTCCCCTGGCTTAACTTAACGGCCCAAATCATTCAGAAAACGGTTGGTATAGCCCAGTACCGAGACGTTGCTGACCGAACTACAGGTAGAAGAAGCCGAACCATTGCTGCACGGCGTATCGCGGTCGAGCGACCAGAAATGGATACCCGCCAGGCCCTGGCTGACCGCGTAGCTGGTCATGGTGTCCACATCGGCGATCGAGAAGACCTCGCTGGAGACATCGTTCATGCCGATCATCGGGGTCAGCTCGATGTTGCCGGCAGGGATGCCATAGGTATGCTCCAGGTTCTGCACCGCCTGGATCGCCGTCTGGCCCATGTTACACACGCCGTTAGACACCACACAGACCGAGGGACTGACCGCGCCGTAGTCCATCACCATCAGATTGATGGTGTAGTTTTTCAGGCTGGAGGCCCTTACCGCCCTTATCACCATGTCACCCAGTGAGTTCACCCCTCCGTAGCTGCCATCGGATGAGCCTAGCGTGGCCAAGGTGAAGGAGAAGCGCAGCTTCGGATACAGCCCCTGCGCATACACGGCCGAATTCACCAAGTTGGTGATATCCGCCTGCGATTGCCCACCCTCGATGTCAAAGTCCAGCCCGACCATGTAGTTCGAGGTATAGGTCGAAATGAATTTGCTCATGCCAGCCGGTGACGAACAAGTGAAGCTACCCGCCGCACCGCCGGTGGAAACCACATAGCTCAAGCCCGCATTCGCCAACGCCTGGATATTCGCGCTGGCAAAACCCGCGGCGGGCACACCGCCCCAGTTTTCACTGCCGCACTCGCCAGTGGCGAAAGCCAGGGTAATCGCCCCCAGCTTAGGCACGTAGTTGGAAACCAGACTGCCGCTGCCGACAATCGGGATGCTCGATCCGGTAATCGCCGTCTGCATGGCATTGGTATTCCAATTCATGTTGACGGTGATGTCCTTGTAAGGACTGAACAGCAAGCCGCCAACCGGAGGCGGCGGCGGGGGTGGCGGCGGCGGAGGGGGCGGCGGCGGCGAGGAACCGCAAGCGCCTTGCGAAGTCCACGGCTGACCGGAGCCACTGCCGCCATTATTGGTCGCCGGGTCATTGCCTTGCGTCCACCAGTTGGCCTTGTAATTCACGCCATTTTCACTAGCCGTATTGCCGCCGGTATAAACCGTCGCCGCATTCCACGCTGCGGCACACACGGTTTGCGCATGCAGCCCCTGCGTCGGCACCACGGCCAAGACGGTCATCGACATGACCGCCCCTACCGCGCTGCTCAATGCGCTCAGCACCACACGTGGCCTTATAACCAATCGCTTCACAGACATTGGACTGTCTCCAGGTTGGATTACATCGTTACAGGTGAATTCCAA
Organism: Dyella silvatica; assembly: GCF_026283955.1. Lineage (GTDB taxonomy): Bacteria > Pseudomonadota > Gammaproteobacteria > Xanthomonadales > Rhodanobacteraceae > Dyella_C > Dyella_C silvatica. The sequence continues at coordinate 15,744 of NZ_JAPDPE010000030.1, forward strand.
AGACGATTCAACAGCCGCCCCGATTAACGATGTAAGGACAGCCGCCATGTCCGCATCCCTGCGCCTTACCGCTTGCCGCGAGGCAAGACTGTGCCGTATTAGACCTGGATGACAACGTTGTCTATAAGATTATTTCCGAACTGTGATGACCCTAATGAAATGCTTTTTCTGGCGCCCGCCCTCCATGCCGGAAAATCGACATATTCACGTCAATATCACATTGACTATGTTTGAAGAAAATAAAGCGAGAAAACGGACTTCTTATGCCAAAACACGGTGTTTAATGTGCCTTTCTATAAGCTGAAAACCGATCCGGCATAAGCTTATTGTTTGCTGACTCGTAAGCTCATCAAACACATCTTTCCGACAGAAAAACCGCACTCGGTTGGTCTGCCGATAATCTGTTCTCGCCCCCTTGCCTGGCGACCAGGAGCATTACCCTTGACTGCACGAAAGTCATTAAATGACAACGTTGTCTAAAACTCATCTTAGGCGACATCGCGCAGTCGCCCGACCTGCCGCCCGGGCCATAGTCCAGGCAAGCCATCCAAACTCGATGGCGTAAAGTGTCGATCTCATCGACCTTGCTTCGTCCATTCATTGAGGGCGGCCATGGATGCCCCGGCCAGCCTTTCGCCAAGCAACCATGCCATGAGGACAAAAGCGATGAACGCCACATTCCAGCGCATCACCCCCTTCTTCTGGTTTGACGATCAGGCCGAGGAAGCAGCGAATTTCTACGTATCCGTGTTCGATAACGCGAAGATCTTGGGCGCCGCCCGTTTCAGCAAAGAAAGCGCCCAGGCCTGTGGCAAGGCCGAAGGCAGCGTCATGACGGTCAGCTTCCAACTCGACGGGCAAAACTTCACCGCCTTGAACGGCGGCCCTGTCTTCAAGTTCAACGAGGCCGTCTCGCTGGTCGTGCATTGCCACTCGCAGGAAGAGGTCGATCACTACTGGAACAAGCTGACCCAAGGCGGCGACGAAAAGGCGCAGCAATGCGGCTGGCTGAAGGATCGCTTTGGTGTGTCCTGGCAAATCGTTCCCACCAGGCTGATCGAACTATTGAGCGACCCCGACCCGCAGAAAGTCCGCAAAGTCACCAGCGCCATGATGCAGATGAAGAAGCTCGACATAGCAGGCTTGCAGCAGGCGGCGGCCTGAGTTGCGGCTGGCGACCGATGAGTGGGGCGACGACCTGCCCCGCTCACTCACCTGGGAACGGCGCCCCATAAATCCCCCTGGCAGACACGATTCGCACACGAGTAAGCTCAACTTGCCACGGCTCCCCGCAAAACGCCGGGCATCCCATCGTCAATCGCCGATCCAGGGGGAAGATTCATGGCTTTCTCTGCACGCGCATCCCATACCGCCATCTCCACCATCAATATCACACCGCTGGTCGACGTGCTGCTGGTACTGCTGATCATTTTCATGATCAGCGCACCCGTCATCACGCATAAGGTGAAGCTCGACCTGCCACAGACCGCCCTGGACCCAATCACAGACCTGCCTGAGCCCATCCGCCTGGCGATAAGCGCCGACGGCTCGATGTACTTGAACGATACCCCGGTTAGCGAGAACGAATTCCGGGCGCAACTCGAAGTGGCGGCATGGCAAAAAGTACAGCCGGCGCTGCAGGTCGATGCCGCTGATGGCGCTTCTTACGAAGTGGTGGCACACGCCTTATCCAGCGCCAAGGCGCAGGGCCTGGCCAGAATCGACTTTGTCGAAAACCGTTGACCGGCATTCGCCGCAGCTCAAGCACGAAGGGCTGCGGCGAATAGTTTGATGCCACTCACTCCGTTTTCCTGGCGGCCATCCTAAGCGTTGCGGGCCAGCGCCCTTCAGCGCCAAGTCGTCGTAAGGATGACGCCAACGGCAACGATCGATCGATCGAAAAGCATACGCAACCGATGCCGTCATCCAGTGTGTCGCCTAAGGCCTGCCATGGCGCCATACGCACATCCCGTTCGGCTCGACCATCGGCACGGCTGGGCGCCGCAGCCGCCGGCAGGCGGGTCAGGGCTGCCGCGATATCCGTCAATCCCATGCTTGTTCGGTGGGCCGCCCGAGTAAATGCCACACGCGCAGGCAGCTGGGCATTCAGGCCGATCTATGGCTATGCGACAAGGTTTGATCGCATCGCAGAGTGCGATATCAATCACAGATTGATGCCTGGTCGACCAGGCGATGCTCTTCACACAAATCACCAGCCTCGCCTTTCGATGTGAACCGCCCGATTCGACTCAGATAATAGGCAAAAGATTTAAAAGAAAACGGGCATAGAAAAGCAGGGTGGAAATTGAGCGCTACGCAACAGACAAGTCATCCGCTAACGCCAACACTACACAGCATCGAATCTATGGTTCTGGCGTGAAATCGGCCACAACACATCGATAGGGACATCATCATGCCGTGCCTGCACCGCATGATCCGCGTGACGGTCAAGAGACGAACCCGGCTGATGCCGGGGAATAAGAGCATGAGCGTGCTCGCGAGTCCTCGTTTCCTGACCCCACCCTCTCCCCCAAAGCGAAAGCAATGGGGGAGAGAGCTTTAGCCCCGCCCGCAGGTCCACAGCGGCCGGCAACTGGCTACACTGAAATCCCCATGGATTCGGCGAACGCGCGCGATGCCTCATTTACGAATGACTACCGTGTCGCTGCTGATCGGGTGCCTAATGCTGGCATCGCCAGCCATCGCCGCTGAAGATCCGCCGCTTGGCGAAACCCCTGCCGGCACCGAGACAGCGCAAATGAAATGGCAGGCAAGCGCGATCGATCAGTTGGCGGCGATGCCAGATGCCGATGCGCTGCTCACCGCAGCCGCACTGGCCGCGACGACCCCAAGCCAGGCCAGCCGCGCGATGACGCTGCTGGATCGCGCCTCCGCCATGGCGCCCCAAGCCGCGGATATAGGTTTACTGGGCATCCAGTTATGCAGCATGCAAGCGGATTGCGCCGCACTACCGCGCGAGACCAGACTCCGCCAGCTCGACCCACACAACGGCATCGCCTGGATGACCGCGCTGCATGATGCATCCGGCCGCGCCGACGCGGCCCGTATCGATGACATGCTCAACCACATGACGCATGCGACGCGTTTCGATATTTACTTTGTCGCACTCACCCGGCGCTTTAATACGGCACTTGATCGCGTACCTCGCTCACCTGATGAAGCCAGCGCCGACGACCATCGCGCCGACGAAACCGGTCACTATGCGCAGGCCATGAACATGGCGATGTCGCTGGTGATGCCTGCTTTTCAAGATCTTGTCCGCGCCTGCAAACCCGGCTCACCCGCAGCGAATGCCCGGCGCGAAACCTGCCGTCAGATCGTCCCTTCGCTGGAGCAGGGCGATTCATTGATCGCCAACCTGATCGGGCTGCGAATTCATGAATGGACCGCCAGCGATGCCAATGACCTGGCCACGGAGGAGGCTCAATACCGACGCCTTAGTTGGCAGATGAAACAGCAGCTCGACATCGCGACGTCGCCAGCGATCTCCCCGGCCAAGCGGATGGCGATCGTGCTGGCGTACGAGCGCGAAATGGATCGCATGGCGGCACTGCTCACCGCAGCGGGCAAACCGCTCGATCCGCCCGCCCACTGGCAACCGCAGCAACGTCTGCCCGCCCCTCCCTTAGCGCCCGCATCGCCGTAGCGAAGCTGCCGTATCACCGACATACTCCTGGCATGAAACCAACAGATCACCATCACCATTGCCACGCTGTCGGGTGAGCCGGCCGTGCCCGTCAGCGATAACACCTGGTGTCTTTACCTGATCGAGTGCAGCGATGGTTCCTACTACGCCGGCATTACGAATCATCTCGACGCGCGCTATGCAGCCCATGTCGCCGGCCGCGGCGCGCGCTATACACGCTCGCATCCACCGTTGCGGCTCATCGGTGCCCGGCCCTATGCCGACCGCGCCGCCGCGTCGCGTGCCGAATGGGAGATCAAGCGATTACCCAAACAGCGCAAAATCGCCTATCTCATGCAAGGCCATGCCGCCAACGCTGAACAAGCGCCGCCAGCCACGATAGAAAAAACCTCCCGCCGCAGAAAGTCATAAGCCTCGCCGGTACGTGACCGGCGAGGCGCATCGCCACGGCGAAGCCCGGCTCAGTTTTTCGGCTTGCGGAATTTCAGCACGAACTGATCGGTATGACCGCGCAGATCCGGCGAGAAAACAATCTTGTCATGAGCGTCTTGCGGATGGCTCAGCAGATCGCTGCGGGCCTCCAGTACAAAACCTGCCGCCTTCGCCTGGGCCATGACGACCGCCGGATCGATGCGGTGCAATGTCTTGGCGTCCTGCTCATTCGAACCGGCCTTGGCGACGTGATCGACCACCATATAAATACCGCCGGGCTTTAATGCCTTGAACACCGCGACATCCATCTTGGCGGTCTCGTCGGCCCCGCTGACGCCGTTGACCGCAAAGACGCTGACCCCGCCATAGACATCGTGGTAATTGTCCGATGTCCATACGACGTCGAGCGGCTCGTCGGCGCCGATTTGCTCATAGCTGCGGGTGATCAAGGAAATATTGCCGTATGCCGGATCGGTAGCGATGGCCTTGATGCCGTCGAGCTTGTTCGGCGCCCCCTGGGCGATACTCTCGGGGACGATCGCATAAACATGGCCCTGCGGCCCGACCAGCTTACTGAAGATACGGCTGAAGTAGCCGCCGCCCGGCATCAGATCAGCTACTTTGTCGCCCGGCTTGATGCCGGCAAAACCTATCAGCTCAAGCGGTTTGCGATCATTGTCGCGCGCCTTGTCGGCCGCGGGCCGGGCGCTATCCGCCAACGCGGCAGAGGCATCGTTCACCGACGTTTGCGTACTGGCGTGAGCCAGCATCGTCGTTCCCAGCAAGATGCATCCGCACAGCAAGTATTTTTTCATGAAGGGTATGGCTCTTGGGAGTGAGGTCCATCGAAGACCGGGGCAATCAAAGATGGGGCGATCAGCGAACGGCGCGCATGGCTCGAGTTCGCCTGAGGCGCGATATCGATCAGCGCAGGCGGCGCCAGACGACCTCGCCATGCGCCCCTTCGGCGGCGCCGCTGGACGGCTTGGCCACGGTGTAAGTCAGTTCATCGCCCTGCAAGGTGTATGGCGTGCTGCCGTCCTTGCTGTCCCAGTTCGGATACGACGCATGATCGATATGCGTGTGCATCGTCGTAGCATCCGCGCTCACCTGGCCGTAATGAGCATTGCTGTCGAGTGACGCCGCACGGTATTCCTCTGGCGTCCCCTTGGACTTGTCATTGGCCGCAAAGGGGCTGCGCTGGGCACGCACGATTTGCATCATGTAATGACCTTGCGCGTCGATAAGCCACAGCCCCTGCGGATTCGCGCCATACAGTTCGACCCGCCGGCCATCGGGGTAGACATTGTCACAACGCACCAGGGTCCAGGCACCCATCAAGGCCGCCGGCACCGCGGCGGTCGCCGGGGCGGCGGATGCCGTGTTGGCGGCGTGAGCCAGCGGCGTGCCGCAGACCAGCAGCACGCCGCACAGTGTTGACATCACTTTGAATCGAAACATGAGCGGATCGCCTTCTTGCGCTGAGAGTCGACTGAGGGTAACCGTGGCTACCTCAGCAATACATCCGTCCGCACATATTTCAGTCATTACAAAATGACATGGGCCGTTGAGCGCGAACACCGCAGCTGACCGCTGTCGGGGCATGTACACTCCCTCACTCTTCCTTGCCCTGCGCGCAAACAGATCCCGGCGCGGGCTACGCGAATAGCGTGAACAGGCCCTAGGCTCGACGCACCGGCAAACAAAGCTCGGCATTGAATACACCGGTCTCCTGATCCATCTTGAAGTCGACGCCGTAAACCTCCATGCAACGGCGCGATTCATCGCTCATATCGAAGACATAACCGCTGCCGGGTAGCCAATCGGAAATAAAGCGGCCCCAGGCGCCGGCGATATCGGCCCCGGCGCCGACGAACTTCGCGCAAGCGTAGCGTCCGCCCTTCAGCAGACTTACGCCCATGTCACCTTGCGGCTTGAAACCATCATCGACCTCGATGCAGGCGTCATAGCGCAGCTTGTCCGCCGGGGTCATGCCTGGGTTGTCCAGGCACATGCCATACATGATGCGTGGCGGCGGTATCAGGCCCTGCTCATGACACCATCGGCCAAAACGCTGCCACATCAGTGAAATGCTGGCACTGCCATAGGGGCCGACATGGCGCATATAGGCGATGCGTACGTCCGAAAAATGCTTGATCTCAACCTGCATGGGTAAGCCTCCAGTGATAATCATGTGACCGTGTTGCCACATATCCTTATCCTGGCGAATCACCTCCAAGGCGGCTTGATGATGCTTGCTTTCCGCTTGTTGAATCTTGCTAAGCGCATCGAGCTGCACCGCCGCCCAGCGCACATGCCCACCGCAGCGCCATGCCGTCGGGGTCATGCCAAAGTGGGCACGAAAGGCCCGCGTAAATACCTCGGGCGAAGCGAAACCGGTCTCCAGCGCTATCTGCATCGCCGTGGTCTCGGGCGACCTCACCAATAGCCCCGCGGCCCGTTCCACCCGCCGCCGCCGCACTCGTCCAGCCAAGGTCTCGCCGGCGATGCTCTTGAACAGACGATGGAAGTGATACGGCGAAAAATGCGCCACCGCCGCCAACGCGTTGAGATCCAGCGGCTCGGCCAGATGCGCGTCGATATGATCGAACACCCGGTTGATACGCGCGAGATAAGCACTGAAGGTAGTCACTATCAGCGACCTTGCGGATGGATGTTCGCCAACGCTGGCGTTAGCGGGTTATCGCAACTGGCCTCATACAGAGCACGCATGGACGAGGCCATGACTATCAGGCCTTCTTCAGAAAGCAGACCTTTAGCACCAGGCCTTTGATTTTGTCCGAACTGCCTTCGATGTGTTCGTCATCGCCATCCACCAGGCGAATGTTCTTGATCACCGTACCCTGCTTCAACGGAATGGAAGAACCCTTCACTTTCAGGTCCTTGATCACCGTTACGGTGTCGCCGCTGTTGAGCACATTGCCGTTGACATCCCGGACCACCATGCCGCCGTCCAGCGCTTCGGCTGCCGCCCCGGCAGGCCACTCGTGGCCGCAATCGGCGCATACGTAGTTATCGCCATCGGGATAGGTATTTTCCATGCCGCATAGCGGACACGCGGGGATATCAGACATCGAATAATCCAGCCAGGTCAGTCAATAAGAGGCCAAGTATAAGGGCTTGCCCGTTGTCCGCCCGATGGCATCGCCGCCACCGGCCCAGGCGCCGCCCCTTCCGTGCATCACCACTCGTTCGATAAATTCGAACGAGTGCATCGGAAAGACAGCACGGCTTTCACCCACGGTGCGAGCAACATGAGCTCACGTCCACACCACACCGCAGCTGGAGAACCTCATGAATCGCTTCAAACAAAAAACCGTACTGGTCACCGGTGGCACCAGTGGCATCGGCCTCGCGACCGCCCAGGCCTTCGTCAACGAAGGGGCCCGCGTTATCGTCACCGGCCGCGATGCCGACGCACTGGCAACGGCCAAGGCCACGCTAGGCCAGCAGGCCATCGCATTACGCAGCGATGCAGGCTCGATCAGCGATGCCAAAGAGTTGGCTCAGGCCATCGCCGCTCACGGCCTGATGCTCGATGCCGTATTCATCAACGCCGGCATCGCCAAGCTCACCCCGTTCACCGATGTCGATGAAGACCTGTGGGACTTGAGCTTCAACACCAATGTAAAAGGAGCGTACTTCCAGCTTCAGGCGTTGCTGCCCTATCTCAACAACGGCGCATCCGTGGTGATCAATGGTTCGATCAATGCGCACATCGGCATGCCCAACTCGTCGGTCTATGCCGCCAGCAAAGCGGCGGTGATCTCCCTGGCCAAGACGCTTTCCGCCGAACTGCTTCCTCGCGGCGTACGCGTCAACGTCGTTAGCCCCGGCCCCATCCATACGCCGCTTTACGGCAAGCTCGGCATGGATCAGACCGCCCTGCAAGCGACCGCGGCGCATATTCAAGCGCAGGTACCACTAGGCCGTTTCGGTACCTCCGAAGAAGTCGCCGCCACCGTACTGCATTTGGCCTCGCCCGAATCGGCCTTTATCGTCGGCACCGAAATCATCATCGACGGCGGCATGAGCCAGCTGTAATCCCCACATGACTGGCGGCATTTACAGCGCGGTTCCCCATCATCGCTGCCAACGACACGATCTTGTAATACCAGCCGAAAAATATCGGCTCGCCGGTTCGACATGCCGTGGACACAAGCCCATGGCATGTCTCTTGGCGAATTGACGCAGATGATTTGCAAGCGACTGTCGATCACCACGTTTACCGCATGATCCACCTCGCTACGGCTTATTTCGCTTTGCTCCGAATCAGGTTATGTTTCGCCGCAGTTCGCAGCTCGGGGGGAGTCTGTGACCCGCCGGTAGCCCGGCTCTCCCGAACTTACGTCAGTCGTTTTCATCGATAGATCAAGGAAGGGATGCCATGCACGAATGCCATAACTGCAGCAAAACCATGTTATTCGGTGGCCGCACCATCGAGGGCTACCGCTATTGCGGCAATGCTTGCGCCAGCCGACACCCGTTACTGCGTAGCGCCGAGCGCATCCCCGCCAACGTACTGCAGCAACACGTCGAGCACTGGCGCAACGGCCCCTGCCCTCGTTGCAAGCAGCAGCAAGGCCCTATCGACGTCTACGCGCATCACCGCGTCCACTCGTTCATCCTGATGACGCAGTGGAGCACCAAGAAACATATTTGCTGCCGCCGATGTGGTCGCCGCGAACAAATCAAAAGCGCGCTGTACTCCGCCAGCCTGGGCTGGTGGGGCATTCCGTGGGGACTACTTGCCACGCCCATTCAAGTCACACGCAATGTCGCCGGCATCTTCCAGCGCGAGCCTATGCGCGCCAGCGCTGACTTTGAGCAGGTCGTGCGCATGCAGCTGGCACAGCAAATCCAGCAAGCGGAACAACCCGCCGCATCATTTTCTGCCCAGCGCTAATCCGCAGGGGTAGCGGCACTGCCCCTGCAACGTCGCCGTGCTATGGCGTGCCGCCATGGATGCTTATCCGCATCACGCGGGTCCGCGGCCCAGGCCGCTTTTACTTTTCATCCAAGGCATGAGTTGCCGCCGCTTCGATAAGCGCGGCAACCTCTTGTGGGTGTGACTCGTAAACCGAATGGCTGGCGCCCTGTATTTCGATCGTGTGGCTGCCGGCGCGCTTGGCATACATACGCTCAAGATCAGGGTTGATGATGCGATCCAGCGTGGCGACGGCATACCAGCTCGGCTTGGTTTTCCAGGCTGGCTGACCGGCCGGAGTGGTGAAGACCGAGCTGGCAGTCAGTACTTGTGCATGCCCTTCGAACTCGGCCTGTTTAACCGGCAGGTCGGCGGCAAAGTCGGCGTGATAAAAGGCCGGGTCCAGATAGCTGAAGCCATCCGGGGTTTTCTTGATGGCCTGGGTCGCATTGGGAAAACGCTTGCCGTTGGCGACTTCGGTCTCGCCTTGGTCCAAAGCATGCGCGGCGATATAAACCAGCCCGGCAACATGCGCGTCATTGCCGGCATCGGTGATGATGGCTCCGCCGTAACTGTGCCCGACCAGAATGGTCGGGCCATCCTGCATCGCAAGCACCCGATTCACGGCAGCCACGTCATCGCTGAAGGAGGTCAACGGATGCTGCGCCACGGTGACGTGGTAACCGTGCTTGAGCAGGATGTCGTATACCGGCTGCCAGCCCGCGCCGGTTACCCATGCGCCATGTACCAGCACGATATTGTGAACCGGCGCGGCTTGCGCCTGTGCGGTTAGGCTCAATGCCATAAACAGTATCGACGCAATGGCCGAGAGCATACGTGTTGTTGAAAGCTTCATGGGTATCCATGCGTGGGGGCAAAGAGTCGATGGGATTCAACAGGGTTTCGCCCATGCGTATCGCAAAGTTACCTGGCTTAAGAAAACCATCACTCACCGCGGGCGAAGTCATTCGCAACCGCCACCATCAACGCAACAAATTACGCCTTCATTGGCGTATGCATGCGCATCGGGCGGCTACGCCAGAACCGCGTTATCGCAATAACCTGTCCAGCACGAAGCCGACATGAACAGCCATCCAAATCCGGGCATTCATTAAGTCGGTCTACACGCACGCTGACCTAGAGTCCGCTCACCGCGACTCAAATGACATGCCAGTAAGCCTTGAGGTCATGGTTTCCATCGTCGCGTTGATTCGCCCTTTGCAGGCACGCAACTGGCCGATGCATGCAACCACCGTTGCATACTGAGGAGGGTATGTTGATGACTCGCACCTCTCGAACGCCGTTACATCGCCCGTTGGCCGCCGCCGTTCTGGTCGCGGTGATCATGGCGTCTTCTTTTTCCGCACAGGCACAATACGATCGGCGTGATGGCTATCGTGGGCGGCCTGCCCCTACCTATCGCGATCGACGCTATGACAACCGTCGTGATTATCGCGATGACCGCCGAAATAATGGCGGCGCGTTGATCGCCGGCGCGTTGCTGGGGGTTATCGCCGGCGCGGCCATGACCAACGCCAATACGCCGCAGCCACCGCCCGAAGTGATTTATCGAACGGCACCGCCGCCCCCGCCGCCAGGAGTGGTGTACTACGACAACAGCGGCTATTAGGCGCCACGTCGGCTCATGCCGAGCCCTATCGATCCGGCCCATTGAATCGGAGCATCCGACCATGAACAAGGTTCTTCGCATCGTTGCCGTACCCACGCTGCTGTCACTGGCGATAGGCGCCCAAACCGCCTGGGCGCAACAAGCATCCACCGCCGCAAGCCCCGCCACCAACCCACCGAGCGCGGAAACCCGCGCGCAAAAACACGAAGACGCCGTGGAACGGCGCATCGGCGAACTGCATACCAAGCTGAAAATTACCGATGCGCAAGCCAAGCCCTGGGATGCGTTTGCACAGACCATGCGCGATAACGCACAAAAGGCCGATCAGGCTTTCCGCGATCGCGCACAAAAGCTTTCAACCATGAACGCCGACGATGCCATGAAATCCTATGCCGACATCGCCCAACTTCACGCCGACAACATGAAGAAAATGTCGGCGGCAATGAGTGATCTCTACGCGGTGCTATCGGTCGAGCAGAAGCAAATTGCCGACGCGCTGTACCGCAATAAAGACGAAAGCTCGCGTCAAGGGCCGCACAAACACAAAGGCCATGGACCAGCCAGCGCCTCTTCGGTCCCTGCTACCGCCAACTAAGCCCGGCATCAAGGCATTGCCGTCGACATGATGCAACCCAGGACACTCATCGGGTTAGAGACTGCCTCTAACCCGATGCGGCCGTTGGGCGAAGGGATGGAGCCGAGCCTGGCTTGAACGAAAAGTCGCGGTACTGGCCAGGCGGCAAAGCGCCCGACGGCTGCGGCTTCATCCAGGCCATGGGCTACGTGCGCGGCGTGCCGGCGGGGTCCGGCTGAAACCGCCTGCGCGGCAAATCAGCTGCGACCTGGCTCGCGTCAACAGCATCCTCATCCCTTCACTGAACATCGGACTGAACGTACCCCAACATACGCCCCGCGCCTGACAACCAATCCGCCGCGCTCGCGTTAGCTTGGACACTCTCCTGCCCAGACGGCATCGCCGCATCGTCATGTCCGTGACATATCCCGCATCACTGTTGCGCTACATCGGAGTCGCCGGTAACGCCACCGTGATCACTATGGCTGGCGCCCCTTGAACCTGCTCGCCAACCTCGACCACCGGCCGGCGCGACTCAGCGGGCCGTGGCGGGCGGGCGACACTGCGTGGATCGGGTTTGTGCTGTGCATCGGCTTGGCAGCCCGGCTGTTTCACATCGAAAGCCAACCGTTCTGGCTCGATGAGGCGCTGACTTTCCAGCGGGTTCATCTGGCCACCCCCGGGCTGATTGCCGACAGTTTTGCCAACCGGCATATGCCAAGCTATTTCTTGATGCTGCAATTGCTGTTGCCGTTCGGCTCGGGCGATGCCTTGCTACGCATACCCTCAGCGTTATTCGGCACCTTGTCGGCCGGCATGGTTTTTCTGATCGCGCGACGCCTGGGTGGCCGCAGCGCCGGCATCGTCGCAGGATTGTTGATGGCGCTGTCGCCCTTGCAGGTGCAATACGGCCAGGAGGCGCGCTCTTACACGCTCGTCACGTTGCTGATCACGATCGCGCTGTGGGGGCTGGTGCGGTTGGCGCAAAACCCGTTGCGCGCGGCGCTGAACGTGCGTAACCCCGCGTTCGACCGCTGCAGCTGGGCCGCCTATGTATTGGGCTCTATCTGCGCGCTGGATGTGCTTAGCGATGCGGCACCGTGGCTGCTCGCCTCCAACGTATCGCTGTGGTTGATCTGGCGTCGGCTGCGCAGCGAATCATCAACCCATTTTCACGTCGATTTCCGGCGCAACTGGCTGCTGAGCCAGGCCCTTGTCCTGCTGTGCTGCCTGCCATTCTACGGCGCCATCTGGGCGGCCAATAACGGTCATGTCTTGCAGAATTTTGACTGGATTCCCCCGCTGAGCTGGCGCAATCTGCGCGTCGCCGCCAAGAGCGCCTATCTGATGCGCGTGGCCACGGTCATACGCTTCAGCCTGCTACCCACGGCGGTACCGTTGCTCGGCTTGCTGGTCGCCCTGCTCGGAGCCATCGGCTTGTTCCGTATGCGCGAGCGGCTGGAAGGCCGCATCCTGCTCTTGAGCTTCGCCGCGTTGCCGCTGTTGCTGCTGGCGATTTCGCTGATTCAGTCGATGGTGTTGCCACGCTATATCTTGTGGAGCGCCGCGCCGTTTTTTATCTTGGCCGGGCTGGGCGCTAGCGCGTTGCCACGCCGAATTCTGCCTGCCGCCGTCACAGCGCTGGTGCTGTTGTGCGTGATCAATCTGGCGCCGATCTATCGCACCGAAACCAAGCCTCGTTGGGATATGGCCGCCGCCACCTTGGCGGCCAATGTGCGCCCGGGCGATACCGTATTCACCGGCGACCCGAATGCGCCCACCATGCTCACCGTGCTGAAACCCAAGAATGCTGCGCCGATCGACACCACCGCCGTCGTGACGCCGCAGCTCGACCTGGCCTTGGCACGCTGGAAACAAGGCAGCCGGGTGTGGGCGGTGAATGGCCGCTCGGCGATGGGCGAACGCGAAGGGCTGGACGCTTTCAAAACCCGCGTAGCCGCCTTAGGCACACCGGCCCTGCAAATTCCTCAAGGCAAGGAAATCACCATATTGATGTTTTCCGCGCCGACCAGCGAAAACTGAGCCGGGCCTCGCGCGACGCATCGCACAGCATCAACCCGGCACCATCAATGACGATGCTCGCGCAACGGCATCGGCACGCCCGCTCCGTCCAGCCCACCCTCATCAAGCCATCGCTGCGTGCAAAGCTTTGCCGCGCCAATCAACCGCCCCGCCGCCGAGTAGTCGTATGGGGATGTGTCCAGTGGGCATAGGCTTGGCACAATGCGCAGCTCGACCGGGCCATCGGCAAGCTGCTCGGCATCTTGCACCAGTTGACGCGACACCAGCAGACTGAGCGCATGCATGGCACGGGCAATGGCCCCCGTCGGCGGATGATCAAGTGCGCAGGCAAAACCCGTGGGCAAGACGATGATGCGTGTCGCGCCAAGCTTGATCGCGCTGGATATCGGCGTGTTATTGGCCACCCCGCCATCGACCAGCAAACGCGTATCGATTCGCACCGGCGGGAACACCCCGGGGATCGCCGTGCTGGCCAGCACGGCGTCAATCACCGCTCCCGACGACAACAACACCTCATGCCCACTCAACATATCGGAAGCCACGATATGGATCGGCAGCGGCGCCTGTTCGAGCCGTCGATACGGTAAATGCCGCTCCAGCAAGCGCCGTAAACCATGGGAATCCACCAGATAGTCGCGTCGACGCAACAAGCCAAACACGCTGCGCAGGTTGAACGGCAAAACATCCCGGCGCTTAAGCCCGCACCAAAGTTGCTCAAGCTTGCTGGCGCCCGCCGGCGTGGGATCAGCGGCGAAGTACGCCGCATTGATCGCCCCCGCCGAAGCGCCTACCAGAAATGCCGGCGTCTCACCCCAGTCAAGCAAGGCCTGCAACATGCCGACTTCCACCGCGCCAAGGCTGCCGCCGCCAGCGAGAACAAAAGCGGTGCGTGGCGCCGTCTTGCGGTTGATCGAGCTGATGCTGGACATTTCATCTATTCGCACGGATCGGCGCCTTGTCTGAGCCATGATCGTTCGATCGCCAGATGTTCGATCGCTACATCCCCGACATCCACTTCGGCTCAGCATACCGCCGGGTTACCTGCAGCCTGCCGGGTTACCTGCAGCGTGGGTGAGCCATCAAGCCGCAGGCGCCAGGGCGCAGGTTATTGCGGTGATATCATCCGCGGTCACCTGGGCCTGTCGCCCCCATGCCGCGGCTCTTTCGGGTTCCGACGCGGCAGGTATGTATGAACCCGGGTAAGTGGGCATTCCCTCATGTATTGGTTGGTTTTATCGGTCGCCATCGTTGTCGAAATTATCTGGGCGCTTAGCCTGAAGTGGGCGCAAGCCCAAGGCAGCTGGCTCTACGCTGCCGTGCCTATCGCGCTTTCCTTCGTCAATATGGCCTTGCTTTCGTTTGCCATGCGCGGCATTCCTGCCGGCACGGCCTATGCCATCTGGACCGGCCTGGGCGCTATCGGCGTCATCATCGGCGGCATGGTGTTGTTCCATGATCGCGTCAACGCGGTGCAGGCAGGCTTTATGCTGCTTACCGTGATTGGCGTAGTCGGAACCAAGCTGTTCGCGCAAGCCAGCTGAGTAGGCGCTGCCTCTGCCGCAGGGCAGAGGCAGCAGTCGGTAAACGCCTCGTCAATCGCGACGGCCGGCAATGATTTCTTCAAGAAATCGGATGACCTCAAAATGCATGATCGGCATCGATACGGGCAGCCCAACGCAAGACCGCTTTCGCGGCCGCACGCTGGCTGCCTGAGTGACCGCCACTCGCACGTGGCGGAATAGCGGCGAGTCGTGAAGAGTTGCTGTTCAAGATGATCTGCTCCCTCGTAAACGCCGCACCCCTGCGACACGAGCGTGTTGAATATCTGTAACACCAGGATGGCCATGCCAGCCATCACCAGCACGCCATAGCGGAAAGGTTCTAGTGACGTTTCGCGCGATAAAGAACAGGTTGAAAAAGTGCCGGCTCAGCAAGGCCATCGCGTAGGCCAATGCAAAAGCGGAGCCCTCCATGTCGACACCCAGGTACTGACTGAAGAACGCTACCGTGACATGGGCGATAGCGAGGCGAGAGTTATGGGTTTGGATTAGTTTTGCGGAGTAAAGGGCATGCCCTTCCCGCGCAGTGAAAAACATCTCACTGCCATGCTGTTGCAAGCTCATGTTCAAACCTATCTACGATCTAGACAGCAAAAAAGTTGCATACATGGTGATGCATGCATCCGATCCACCGCGGAATGCACGATCGGCTTCACCATTGACCGATGGAAAGAGGAAGGTCAGTGCCGTTCAACGGCGGGGCTGGAATCGGCCGGCATGCCGCTGCTCCAGAGAGGGCCAGAAAACGGCAAGGCGTTGGCTGGGTGTGTATAAGAACAGGCCGCCGTGTCCAGGCGATAGAACGATGCGGGCAAGCTCTTGCATGATCCTGCCAAACACAGCAGATTGAGGACATCGCCCCAAGCTCCACCCTGGGCTAAGGGCCGCAATGAAGGTCACAAGCGGACCCTCGCGCCCGCCCAGCGAACGGTCATCTCACCCGCGCTGACTGAATTCGGCAACCTGGAGCATGCCCCGGGCAAGCCTTCACACCGCCTAGACACCTGGCAACCCGGGCCATCGGCAGCTATCGGCTCAGCAAAAGCCATGGCAGCGCTGCGTCGATAGAACAATGCGCGCAGACTCTTGCACGATCCTGTCAATTTTGCGGATTTTGAGCCACATACCGTTGCGTTTGACGGATGCGCCGGATTGAATGCCCAGATGGAACCGCTGACCGAACTTCGCACGCTAATCGCTCGCCATGCCATCGCCGGCCAGCCGAAGACCATTTTCAAAGACTTCCGGGTGATGACGACGGTGGTTCCCACCAACCCCGTTCATCACGTTTTTGGCCCCACCTTCGCCATCGTCGCCCAAGGCATGAAGCGAACAGTATTGGCCGACAAAGTGTTCGAATACGGTAGCGGTCAGTACCTGGTGGCCTCCGTCGACCTGCCGATCATCAGCCATGTCGTGCAAGCCAGTGCCGAGCAGCCCTTTTTATCCATCGGCATGACATTGAAACCGACCGCCATCGCCACCCTGCTGCTGGAAACGGCGGCCTGCGATCGTGCCGTTGTCGAATCCCCCGGCATGGGCATCAGCGAGGCCGGCCATGATTTGCTGGAACCGGCCGTGCGCTTGCTGCGCCTGCTGGATCATCCGGAAGACCTCGCCGTACTTGGCCCGATGATCGAGCGTGAAATTCTGTGGCGACTGCTCGCCGGCGAACAAGGCGGCATGGTGCGGCAGATCGGCCTGGCCGACAGCCGGCTCTCGCAAATCAGCTATGCCATCGGCTGGATTCGCGCGCACTTCGCCGAGATCCTGCGAATGGAGGATCTGGCCCAGCTGTCGGCAATGAGCCTGTCCTCCTTCCATCGGCATTTTCGCGCGGTAACCGCCATGAGCCCGCTGCAGTATCAAAAGCAGATCCGTCTGCAAGAAGCCCGCTCGCGACTGCTGACGGAATCGGACGACGTCGCCGCCGTCGGCTTCGGCGTCGGCTACGAAAGCCCCTCGCAGTTCAGCCGCGAATACAGCCGTCTATTTGGTTCGCCGCCGGGCCGGGATATCGCCCGCTTGCGCAATGTCTCGATGCTCGAACGCAGCGTGGTCTAGCCAACTCCAGGTCCGGCCTGGCTTTCCCATGGATTACTTGCGACGGGACGAGCGCGGAGCTGCCCCAGCCGGCTTGCGCCGAGGCGATGCTGCCGTCGGTTTCGCCGCCAGGCGGATTTGCGGGGCCTGCTGCTTGAGGTAGTTCCATAGCCGGCTAGCCACCGGCCCCTGCGGTTTATCGCGATGCCGCGCCACCACCAGCTCCTCGGCGTGGCCCGGCATGTAGCTGCCGGCTATCGACTGCAGACGTCCTTCGCGCAGCTCCTGCTCGACCAGGAAATGCGGCATATGACCCCAGCCCATGCCTTGCAGAATGATCTCCTTCTTCATCAGTTGATCGGGCACCGTGCATTGGTGTGCGCCTTCGATGACAAAGTAACTGCGCGATGCCGAATGACGTGCCGTGTCGCGAATGATGCACTGGGTGAAATCGCGCATCTGGTCCGGCCGGATCGAACGCGATACCGGAAAAGGCAGGAAGCCCGTGGCCACCACCGGTATCAACTGCACCTTGCATAGGTCCAGCCATTCCAGCCGCGGATCGCTTTTGTCGATGTGATGCAGAATCAAATCGGCCTCGCCATCAAACAGCCGCTCCCACGGACCGGTGATCGCCTCGAAATGCAGATGCAGCCGGGTACCCGGGCATTGTGCAAAAAAGCGGCTGAGCAAGCCCAGGGTCTGCGATAGCGGGCACAAGTCGCCAATGACCACACGCAATTCGCTTTCTTCGCCCATCGCCAACTGCGCGGCATGCGTGCGCAAATCCTCCATGCCGCGTAACAGCGACTGCGCCCGACGATGAAAGGCCTGGCCGGTATCGGTCAGCGTGACCCGGTAGCCGCTGCGATCGAGCAGGCTTAAACCCAGCTGCCGCTCCAGTTTGGCCACCGCGGCGAACACCGCCGGATGTGAACGATGCAGCGTGGCGGCAGCCGCCTGGAAGCCACCGGCGCGGACCACTGCGTCAAAGCACTGCAAATCGTGCAGGGTAAATTCGCTCATGTCCGTTTTATCTACAATGATTGTGCATACTTTGTAATATCTAACGGGCTTGGCCGCAACTACGATTTGCTCCACGGCATCCGCCGTTGCAGGGGCACACAAGCATGCGCGCCATGATCAGAAAGCACTACGGCGAGGCCGACCAGCTCTCGATAGAGCAGCGTCCCGAGCCACCACCGCAGCCGGGCCAGGTGCTGATCGAAGTCCGCGCACTCGGCTTGAATCGCGCCGAAATCTATATGCGTCGCGGCGTCTGGGGCGAGGTGGCGGAAATCAGCGGCATCGAATGCGTGGGGCAAGTGAAGCATGACCCGGCGGGTCAGTTCGCCAGCGGCCAAAAGGTGGCCGCCCTGCTGGGCGGCATGGGACGCAGCATTCCCGGCAGCTATGCCGAGTATGTCAACGTACCGTCCGCGCATGTCGTGCCGCTGCACACCGACCTTCCCTGGGAAGAACTCGCGGCGATACCGGAATCGTATGCCACCGCCTGGACCAGCCTGCATCGCAACCTGGCGCTGGCGCCCGGCCAAACCTTGCTGATTCGCGGCGCCACGTCGGCGCTTGGTCAAGCCGCCATCAACATCGCCGCCCATGCCGGAGCGCAGGTGATCGCCAGCACGCGTCGGATCGAAAACCGTGCCGCGCTGATCCAACTCGGGGCACAGCAGGTGCTGCTGGAAGAGCCGCAACTATCGGCGCAGATTCGCGAACAGTATCCCCACGGCATCGATGCCGTGCTGGACATCGTCGGCAACAGCGTCTTGCTCGACTCGCTCGCCATGGTGCGCGCGGACGGACGGCTCTGCCAGGTCGGCTTTCTCGGCGGCGGCGAACCATTGGCCTCGTTCAGCCCTTTGCAGCATTTACCCAGCGGCGTGCAGCTCAGTTTCTTCGGCAGCGCGCTGGCCTACGGCACCACCGACTACCCGCTATCGGGCGTGCCCTTGCAAACCATGGTCGAGCGTGTCGCCGCTGGCACGTATCAGGCCAGGCCGGCGCAGGTGTTTCGCTTTGAACAATTGCCCCAAGCCCATCGCTTGATGGAATCGAACCAGGCCGGCGGCAAGCTGGTCGTGCTTATCTGACATCCCGTGGAGTTTTTATGACGCTGAAGCCGAACCTTGAAACGAAACCGATGAACGACCTCTCGATCTTTATTACCGGCGATGGCCACCGCATGGCTTATCGATTCGATGGATCGCCCGACATGCCCGTGCTGGTGCTGTCCAACTCCATCGGCACCACACTGAATATGTGGGATCTGCAGATTCAAGCGCTGTCCAAGCATTTTCGTGTACTGCGCTATGACACCCGCGGCCATGGCGCCTCGGACGTCCCGGCAGGCGGCTACTCGATCGACCGGCTCGGCCGCGATGTCATCGAGCTGCTCGATGCCTTGCATATCAGCCGAGTGCATTTCTGTGGGCTGTCGCTGGGCGGCATGATTGGTCAATGGCTGGGTATTTATGCTCCCGAGCGGATCGATCAACTCATCCTGTGCAACACCTCGTCTTTCCTCGGACCCAGCGGGCAATGGGACGAACGCATCGCCAAGGTGCTGCAGGCAGAGAACATGTCCGAAACCGCCGAGATGTTTCTCAGCTACTGGTTCCCGCCGCAGATGCTCGAAGCAGGCGACGCCACGGTCGATGCCATTCGCGCCATGCTGCTATCCATGCAAGCCCAGGGATTTGCCGGCTGCTATGCCGCCGTTCGCGACATGGACATGCGCCGCACCGTGGCACTCATCGACAAGCCGACCCTGGTCATCGCCGGGCAGTACGACACGGTCACGCTGCCAAGCCACAGCGACTGGATCGCCGCGCAAATAGCTGGCGCAAAACTGGTGGTGCTACCCGCCATGCATCTGACGAATATCGAATACCCCGCTGACTTCATGCGCACGGTGCTCGAATTCCTGCTCGCGCCATCCGAGCTGGCAAGGTCCTGAACCATTAGCCCTTGTCAGGCCAGAGCAGCGCCTGAGCCACCACGACATGCTCGCCGTTAAACGTTGCCGCGGGTGATCCATATAAGGTGTAGCCGAGATTCAGTGCTTCAGAAACGCGATGACAAAACGCGGCATCGTCCTTGCCGGTCAATAAGCGGTAACGCGGCAAACCGTCAGGCGGTAAATCAGACATCAGCGATGACTCCTTCGAGATGACTCAACCTGGGGCATGCATGACTTGATCCGATGCCAGCTGCATCGGGCCAGGGCATGCATGCTGCATGGATAAAAAACTGACTCAAGCCACAAGTGAGCCGGTACCAGCCATCGGCTTGATCGGCTCGCGCAAGAGCGGCCCCGGCGCGACTTAGAATGATGCCCATAACGTCGGTTGATAGACAGGAGCAAGCATGAGCATCCAACTGGTCGTCACAAAAACGCCGAGCGCAGAGATCGTATCGCAGCTATCTGGCGACCTTGATCTTTTCAATATCGCGATGACCGAGATTGCCGATCGAACACCGCTGGCGGTGCTGGCGG
Organism: Dyella silvatica; assembly: GCF_026283955.1. Classification (GTDB taxonomy): domain Bacteria; phylum Pseudomonadota; class Gammaproteobacteria; order Xanthomonadales; family Rhodanobacteraceae; genus Dyella_C; species Dyella_C silvatica. Next base: position 36,157 of record NZ_JAPDPE010000030.1, read on the forward strand.
TCGACGCCGAAACCGGCAAGGTCCGCGGCGGCATCAGCGGACGCACCTCGCTGGGCATGCTGTTTATCGATATTTTCTTTCTGCCGGCCGACCTGCGCGGTAGCGGCCTGGGCAGCAAGCTGCTGGCCGCCGCCGAAGACGAGGCGCGCCGACGTGGCTGTAAGTCGGCCGCCCTGTACACCATGAGCTTTCAAGCGCCCGGCTTCTACACCCGCCATGGATGGAACATATTCGGCGAAGTGCCCTGCGACCCGCCGGGCACACGACGGATCTTTCTGTCCAAAGATCTCAGCGCGAACCCCTGATGGAAAACCTGTCCCGGTCGGTCGCTGATCCCAGCGCGGCAACCCTGCCCTGTCGCGAACATCCAGGCAGGTAAAACCCGCGAAGCGCGCCTTCACTTCAACTGCACTTCGCGGGCGTGGACCCTCACCAGCCTGGCCGCTATCACGCGACAGCTCTGGCAGCCTCTTCGATCAAGGCGATGACTTCAGCCGGATGCGATGCCATCGAGGCGTGGCTGGCCGGCAGCGTGATCGCCTTGCGCGGTTTCATCCGTTCGACAAACCATTGCTCGGTTTCGGGGGGAATCATGCGGTCCTCGCTGGATACCTGATACCAGCTCGGCTTGACCTTCCCTGCGGGGGCGCCGGCCTTGTCGCCAAAGCAGCGTGCCGCGATGGGCTTCTGCGTCACCGCCATCACCAGCCCTTCGGTAGCATCGAGGTCCTGGCAGAAGTTTTCGTGGAATAGCTCCGGTTCGATCCACAGGAAACCGTTATCGTCCGGGCGGATCGCCGCCGCACCCGGAGGGGCTTCGCGCAAACCAAAAATACCACCGGGGGTTTCGCCCTCGTCAGGCGCAAAGGCCGCGATATAGACCAGGCCCAGCACATTCGGCACATGCCCGGCACCGCTGATGACCATGCCGCCATAAGAATGACCAACCAATAAGGTAGGGGCTCCCTGCGCGGCGGCCAGCTTGCTGGTGCGGTCAATGTCATCGGCCAGCGAGGTCAGCGGGTTCTGCACTGCGCTGACTTTATAGCCCTTGGCATGCAGGGTCGGAATCACGTGACGCCAGTGCGAGCCGTCGCCCCATGCGCCATGTACCAACACGATGTTCGGCTTGTTACTCATCGACATTCTCCTGATCTGCGGTAATGCCCGCATCGCTTACGCGACCGGTGGATACAGTGGGAGGCGCCAAGGCTTACTCCAGCGCAGCCTGCCTAAGCAGATTCTCGGCATGCCCTATGACATTCGCCCCGTCGTCATACGGTGAGCATAAGAAAACCTAGCACCCGCTGAAACCAAGCGATGCCGAACGCACCTGCGCACGGCAACGCCTGCTATCGATCGATAGCAAACCTAGCGAGATCGCTGTTACATCCCCGTTATACAGGGCGGGCCCGGCTTCAACGCCGACCTACGTCGACAAGCCGTATGAGTCCCATCAACGCGCATCGCGGCGATTCACCATGTCTCATTCACCATGTTTCAGCGAAGGGCCGAATGGTGTGATCGAACGACCACGTCGAAGGGTGCTGATGCGCAATATGAAACACTTCGTCGGCGATGGCGGCGGGCTGGGCAAAGTACTCGTCACGGCTGAAGGCCCAGCCAGCGGGTGGCTCAACCCAGGCAGGTCGCGTGCGACCGCGCTCGCCCAGCCACGGTGCATCGATGGCGGCATCGATCATCACGTAACCCACATGCACCCGCTTAGGGCCAAGATCGCGGGCGAGTGACTGGGCAAGAATGCGTTGTGCGGCCTTGCTCGGCGCGAACAGCGCATAGTTGGGCACGCCGCGTAGCGAGGCCGTATTTCCAGTGACCACGATGGCGCCTCCACCGGCAGCAATCATGTCCGGGGCGAGCGCTCGCGCAAGATGCAGCAGCGCGGTCGTGTTCACGCGGAAATTGCGTTCCAAGGCGCCCGGGTCTGCGTCAAGAAAAGTCGCGAACGTTTCGGAAACCGCAGTGTGGATAAGCACCGATGGCTTGCCGAGAGCGGCGCGAATGTTATCTATGGTGGCTGCCAGCGCACCGAGATCCGCCACATCGCAAACGTATGCCTCGCTGCCGGCAATCTCTTGCTGCAACTGCTGCAACTGCTGCAAGCGCGGCGCACTGCGCGCCAGCATCGCAACACGATAGCCAGCGCGGGCAAAGCGCCGCGCCTGTCGCGCCCCCCTACCCCGGTAATCACGCACACTTTGTCGACTGTCGTAGAAAGCCGCCCAAAAAGTTTCACATTGAAACCTGATGTGCTTTTTATCAGCAGAAGTTTTAAATTGCAACCAATAGCGACAAGTGATCGTATCGAGCCTCAATGCAGGCCTGGCTGAGATCTTGTAGCGATGGCAAAGCCAAAGAACCAGCGGCATGCGGCTGGCGCTTTACGGCACCATATCGAGAACACTGATCAAGGCACTGACGGAAACCCCATGGTTAAACGCATCAGCCACAAGGCATCGTGCTGCCCGATAGCAAGGCCCCTGGACGTGATCGGCGATGGCTGGTCATTGCTTATCGTGCGCGACATCTTCGACGGCCTGCACCGCTTCGGTGAATTGCAAAAAAACCTCGGCGTCGCCAAAAACATCCTCGCTGCGCGGCTGCGCAATCTGGTCGAACACGGCATCTTGGAAACCGCACCGGTCGCCGATGGCAGCGAGTATCAGGAATATCTGCTGACCGCTAAGGGCCGCGGGCTGTTTCCGCTGCTGGTCGCCTTGCGGCAATGGGGCGAGGATTATTTTTTCGACGACAACGAGATCGGCGTGCATCTCGTCGACCGCAAGCGCGGGCAACCGATCAAACGCCTGGAGCTGCGCGCGCAAGATGGACGGCTGTTGGCAGCGGAAGATACGCTGGTAAGCCATGCCCCGCCGAAGGCGACCGCCGCCAGTCAGCCCGCTAAAAAGTGAAGCGGCGGACTTTTCCGCGCAAGCACCCGGGCAGGCTCAGATCGAGTCAGCCCATCGGCGAGCCACGCAACCCCACGCCATGCTCAGCGAATACACAGGCCTGATTGAGGCGTGCCGATAAATCGCCATCAAGCTACGGCAAGCTGCCGCGCGAGCTGGGCTTTTACGCCAGGCCACTCTTCGCGCACGATGCTGTAGAAGGCCGTGTCTCTGGGGTTGCCGTTGGGCTCGATCTTGTCCTTGCGCAGGATGCCCTCGAAGGTCGCACCGATCTTTTCAAGTGCGCGGCGAGACCTGGCGTTGTCAGCCTTGGCCCGAAACTGGACCCGGTTGACAGCCAGCGTCTCAAAGCAATGCTCAAGCAGCAGCTGCTTGCACTCGGTGTTGATGCCACTGCCCCAGAACTCACTCGCGATCCAGGTGACGCCAATTTCAATCTTCTTGTCCTGTGGATGGATATCCAGCAGCCGCGTGGTACCGATGACCCGGCCACTGCCGGCAAGGCACAACAGGAACGGATAAGCCTTGCCCTGCGCCCTATCGTGCAGGGCCGCCTTGAAGTTGGGATAAAAGATCGCCGGGTCGGAGTAATCCACCGAGGTCAGCCGCCAGATTTCACGGTCGCGACCGACCTCAAAGAGTTCGTCCAGGGTGGCTGCTTCCAGCGGACGAAGTTCAACCAGGCGCCCCTTCAGGATCAACGGATAGTGAAGCCAAGCAGTCATCAAAGCGCACCTAAAAAGATCAGCATGTGCCCATGCCTAAGCAAGAGCGATTGCCGTGCATTGCACACGAAAAGTCTGGCTTTTTAGCGCCACCGTCAAGGTGATTGAGAGGCAAGCCTAAGCCTGGCTCTTGCTGAGCTGGAATCGGCTTGACCTGGCAGGTCATTGCACACAAGGACGGCGCGGAAAACACTCGCTCGAACCTCGAACCTCGAAGCCTGGAGCACAAGATGCGCGTAGCGAGCTGGATCATCATCGGCGCACTGGTCATGCCGCCGGTACATGCCGAGCAGGGCGTCGGCGACTACCAAGGCCTGCCTGCCGACCTCGCCGCTGCCGCGACCGCTTATGACATCGCGCAGATGAAATCCGACCGGGCCGGGCTTGAGCGACTGCTCGCCGACGATTACCTGCTGGCAAACTTGAACGGCAAGAATCAAAACAAGGCCGAGTCCATCGCCGACGCGGTGGTGCCGGGCAACAAGACCACCTACGTGGCGATTAGCCAACAAGTACGCAAGACCTGGCCGGATGGCGCGGTGCTGGGCGGCATGGTCGATGCAAAAGGCATGGATCGCGGCAAGCCGTACACGCTGCGAGCCCGCTTCGTCGACGTATGGGCCAGGCGCGACGGCAAATGGCAGGTGATCTTCACGCAGATCCATCGTGCGTCGCCGGGCGAATAAGCCGCAAGGCCGTGCCGATGACAGGAGCTTGCCAGCGGCGACGAGAACATTGAGTTAGGGCTGACGGCGGCACTGATCGCCATCGCCCACTGCTGGTGGCTTCCAGCTCATTCTGTCGGATAGCGCAGCGTTGCCGCAGCGGGTATCTGGGCATATTCTGCCCCAGCACCGCTCCAAGGATTCGTTATCGCCACGCTACCGGCCCAAGTGCCTTATTCGCCAATCGGCCTGTTGTTGCGCGAATGGCGCGCGGCGCGACGGCTGAGCCAACTCGACCTGGCGCTGGAAACCGGCATATCGACCCGGCACCTCAGCTGTGTCGAAACCGGCAAGGCGCGCGCCAGCCGTGAAACCGTGTCGCGCCTGGCCGACGCCCTGGGCATGCCGCTGCGGGAACGCAATGCCTTGCTGCGCGCGGCGGGTTTCGTGGCGATGCATCCCGAACGCCCGCTGGCTGCGCCGGCCCTCGATCGCGTGCGCCAGGCGGTCGACTTGATTCTCTCGCACCAAGAGCCCTACCCGGCTTTCGTGGTCAGCCGGCATTGGGATGTGCTGGCGACCAACGCGGCAGCGGTCAGAATCAACCAGCTGCTGATGAAAGGCCGGCCGGGCCGGCACCTCAATCTGCTGCACCAGATTTTCGACCCGGAGGATTTTCGTCCGGTCATCGTCAACTGGCACGAAGTCGCGGCCCGTTTCATCCGGCATCTGCATGACGATCTTGCCGCCAACCCGACCGATCGCCGAGCCCGTCAGCTACTCGACGAAATATTTGCCTATCCGGACGTTCCTGCGCGTTGGCGCAACCGCGAGCTGGGCGACGAACCTTCACCCATCGTCACCTTCACCTTCCGTAGCGATTTGGGCGAGCTGCGTTTTTTCGAAACCTTCACCACCTTCGCCGCGCCGTACGACGTGACTCTGGACGAGATACGGATCGACTGCACCTTCCCGGCCGACGATCACACCGCCGCCGTGTGCGCTGAGCTCGCAGCACGATCCTAGGAAGTCATTTCAGCGTTTCGTTAACCGCGCAACGGACAACGACAGTGCCGCGCATCAACATCGCCACACGCATTAGCGATGCGTGCGCTTGTGCATGCGTCTGCTGCTGTGCGGCCTGCTGCAAAGCGTCGCTGCTTTTTTCCAGCGGCGTATTCACCGCTTGCGCTGTCTGCACATGAGCCGTGGTGGTCAACGCCCGGCCGATAGCATGTTGGGCAGCATAGGCACGCGAGCCATCCTCGCTCAGTGCCACTCCATCAATGCGCGTCATGCCGCCGGCCTTGGCCGCCACCGTCAAGGCGCCCGCCAGATTGGTGCTGTGCTGGTCCGGCTTGCGGCCATGCTCGGCATCGAGCTGATGCACACCCGCGCACGCCTGCTTGAACATCGCGTGGTCGGGGTGGTCCGGATGATCGAGACGCGGCGGCGCAGCAGCCGGCTTGTTCTGGAACCAGCTGCCGGGATGGCTTAGCGTGTCGTAAGCCTGCGAGGTTTCCCGGCTGACCGCGGCACCCGCCGCCTGCATGGCGTGAGTGGCGCTCTGCGCAGCCTCGGTCGCGGTGTGTTGCACGGTTTGCACACCTTGTACCGCCGCCTGACGGCTAGCGTCGTAAGCCTGATGGGCTTGATGGCCGACATACTGCGCCGCGCGCTCGGTGGCGTGGACGCCTTGAACCGCCTTGTCTCGCGTGTAGTCGTAAGCCTGCTGCGCCACCTGCTCCGTCGCATGTACACCTTGTACGACCTTGTCGCGAGTGGCGTCATAGGCCTGCACCGCGGCATGCCCGGCGACATGCACAGCCTGCTCCCCAACCTGCGCGCCCTGGAGCACCTTCTCTTTGACATATTCGCCGGTCGCCACCGCCCCCACGCCAACCGCCTTGGGCACTTCCCAGTTAGCGGATATCACCGTGCGGGCATCCTGCACATCGTTGCGATAGCGATCGATCATGCCTTTATGCGCACCGTAGAGCGCTTCGTTCTCCGGCGAGATGATCGAATGGCCGAGCCGCGGATTATTGGGCAGAAAGTTGGTGGCGCTATGCGCGTCGAAGTCGATGCCCTTGACCGGATTGCGCACGCTTAACGCACTCATGCCATCGTGGTAACCGGCTTTATTCAGCGTGTCGAGATCCTGCTGCGAAGCATAGGTATGCGTCTCGCCGAAATGCTTGCTGGCCGCGCTGACCACATCGGTGGCGCGAACATGATTAATCACCTGGTGGCCACCCTCGGGAATGCCCTGGATCAAGCCGGCGGCACCGTAGCCATTAAACGTTTCGCCGTGCAGGCCGTATCGATAGGCGGTGATTTCGGTCAGGGCGCCACCGAGCGAGTGACCGGTCACTGTCGCGTTGAAGGGCAAGCCGTGCTTCTGGTCATAGTCTTTGCCCAGCTCCATCGCATGTTTCGTAAAC